>CALYTD010000132.1 GCA_945486445.1 uncultured Prevotellaceae bacterium | reverse complement strand
TTCATGGCATCATATACTTTCTGCCAATGTCCTTCAAGAATAAAACTACGTGATGAACGACCGTTAAGAGCATGGTTATCAACCACAATATCTTCAGTGAAAAATCCTTGTAACACCATACCCCAACCACGTTCAGGACCTTTTTTAATATCCTTGTTTGCCATGGTTGAATCACCAATCATAAAGATGGTAATACGTTTGTTGCTTGACGTCATTGTTAGTAGTAGGGAGAATAATACCACTACTACCGATATGCGAGTGAAAAATCTTCTCATGTTTTATAGCTGTATGTGATCTATCATTGCCTCTGGCGGAAGGAGGGTTTGTTCTCCCGTAGTCATATTCTTCAACGTCACCTTACCACAATTCATCTCGTTCTCACCCGCAAGTGCAACGAATGGTATAGAGAGAGTATTGGCGTATGACATCTGTTTCTTCATCTTTACAGCGTCTGCATAGACCTCTGTACGTATGCCAGCCTTACGTGCCGCATTAGCAATAGGCATACAATATGCTGTCTCCGTTTCTCCAAAATTGATGAACAGCAGTTGCGTTCCGTTGATCGCTTCCTTTGGATATAGGTCAAGTTGGTTTAGAACATCATAGATTCTATCTGCGCCAAAGGATATACCCACACCTGACAAGTCGGGCATACCGAATATCCCTGTTAGGTTATCATATCGTCCACCACCCGTTATGCTACCTATCTGAACATCAAGTGCCTTTACCTCAAAGATAGCTCCTGTATAGTAATTCAGTCCACGTGCTAATGTAAGATCAAGTTGTAACTCGTTGTTGAGGGAACCTGTTGGGGTTTCTAAAGCACCAAGCATACCTAGGATATAGCGCATCTCCTCAACTCCCTTCATACCAATCACGGAGTCCTTCAACACCTCTGATATTACTTCTAACTTCTGGGCATTGTTTCCTTCAAGTTTTATTATGGGTTGCAATTTTTCTATCGCCTCCTCAGCAATGCCGTCATTACGAAGTTCCTCGTTCACTGCTTCAAGACCTATCTTATCTAACTTGTCGATGGCAACAGTTATATCAACAATCTTATCAGCCGCTCCTATGACCTCTGCTATGCCTGTCAATATCTTGCGATTGTTGATTTTTATTTGTACTCGCACACCAAAGTCGGAGAATATAGTGTCTGTTATCTGCATAAGATCTACCTCGTTAAGCAGAGATGTTGAACCTACTACATCCACATCACATTGATAGAACTCACGATAACGCCCCTTCTGAGGACGGTCTGCACGCCATACAGGTTGTATCTGGTAACGCTTGAAAGGCAACTGCAAGTCATCACGGTGCTGTACCACATATCGGGCAAAAGGTACTGTAAGGTCATATCTTAAACCTTTCTCACAAAACCTTGCCGCTAACTGCAGGGTAGAAGTATTGGCAACCTCCTCTGCTGTCATACCACGCAAGAAGTCTCCAGAGTTGAGAATCTTAAAGAGAAGTTTGTCACCTTCCTCACCATACTTGCCCATTAAGGTTGAAAGATTCTCCATTGCTGGGGTCTCTATCTGGCGAAAGCCATATAGTTCAAAGACCCTGCGGACTGTATTAAAAATATAGTTACGCTTTGCCATCTCCATAGGAGAAAAGTCACGCGTACCCTTTGGAATACTTGGTTTCTGTGCCATTACGTTTTTTACATTGCTATTACTTTCTCACTATAGTCTGCTCACGGTCAGGTCCTATTGAGACTATCTTGATAGGGGTTTCTAATTCTGACTCAAGGAACGCAATATAATCCTTGAATTCTTGTGGGAAATCCTCCTCGGCTGTCATCTTTGTCATATCCGTCTGCCAGCCTTTCATCTCTTTATAAACAGGTTCTATGCCTTTCTCAATATCGTATGGGAAGTCTGGTGTCTCTACACCATTTACTTTATATGCCACACAAGCCTTAATAGTTGGGAAGGTATCAAGCACGTCACTCTTCATCATAATAAGTTGTGTAACACCATTCACCATTATAGAATAACGCAATGCGACAAGGTCTATCCAACCACAGCGGCGCTCACGTCCTGTCACTGCACCATACTCGTGGCCTATATCACGCATCTTCTTGCCGGTTTCATCAAATAGTTCTGTAGGGAACGGACCTGCCCCAACACGTGTACAATATGCTTTCATTATACCATATACTTCGCCTATCTTGTTTGGTCCAAGGCCAAGACCTGTACATGCACCTGCACAAATAGTGTTACTGGAGGTTACGAATGGATAGGAACCGAAATCCACGTCAAGCATTGTACCCTGTGCTCCCTCGCAAAGTATAGACTTTCCTGCCTTCAAAACCTTGTTAACCTCATGCTCAGAGTCGACAATCTGGAACTGTTTGAGATACTCTATGCCCTCAAGCCATTTCTTCTCAACCTCAGTAATATCATAGTCGGTATAATTCATAGCACGCAACTGCTCTTCATGGCGTGCCTTGTGGGCAGCATACTTCTCCTGGAAATTATCCAGAATATCTCCCACACGTAGGCCCGTACGTGCTATTTTATCTGAATAGGTAGGGCCTATGCCTTTACCAGTAGTGCCTACCTTGTTAGCTCCTTTTGATGCCTCTATGGCAGCATCAAGTACCCTATGAGTAGGCATGATAAGATGTGCCTTCTTTGAAATATGCAAACGTGACCTCAAGTCATGTCCACTTTTTTCCAAATCCTTTGCTTCATCCATGAAAAGGTCGGGCGCAAGAACAACGCCATTACCTATTATGTTCACTTTACCACCTTGGAAGATGCCAGAGGGTATTGAGCGAAGTACATATTTTTCGCCATTGAACTCAAGTGTATGACCTGCGTTAGGGCCACCTTGAAAGCGGGCTATCACATCATAGTTCGGTGTGAGCACATCAACAACCTTGCCTTTACCTTCATCTCCCCATTGAAGACCGAGGAGGACATCTACTTTACCTGTCATAATAATATGTTATTTAATTTCTAACTGTTTACTACACTTTATTTTGTTCCTTTGGTTACTATGAAGTACAATACATCATATAAAACCGTGCAAATTTAGTTATTTTTTCCCAAACAACCAAACAATATTTGGAAAAATAACTCATGACAGAAAATCTGCAACAACATAACTGCTACCACCGACAAAAATAAAGTCTTCCGCATCACTGTCTTCCAAAGCCGTTCTGTAAGCTTCCTTGACAGAGTGAAACACTTGTCCCTGCAAATTTCTCTCTGCTGCTAATTGGCTTATTCTATCGGCAGGAATGGCACGATGTGTATCAGCCTGTGTGAAGTAATAACAGGCTTCTTGGGGCAACAAATCCATTACCGCCATCACATCCTTGTCATCTACCATACCAAATACTATGCGTAGGTTACTTCTGTTATTCTGTTGTTTTCGTAATTCTGCCACATATGTAATCTGTTTTGACAGATACTGCCATGCTGCTAAATTATGTCCTGTATCACATATTACCAACGGTTGTTGCTGTAATATCTGCCATCTGCCTGCCAAACCTGTTATGCTACATACCTCCATCAAAGCAACCCGTAATATATCTAACAGTGTATTATCCTGCTTATCGCGACCAACAGGCATAGGGAACAATCCAACTTTTTTTAAACATCTTGCCAAAGGAAGCAGGGAGTTTAATATAGTATTTAGGTTTTTCTCTTGATAAGTCCCACCAAGAACACCTTTCAAAACACCGAAGCATTTTGTTTTATACACTCTTCCGCCATCGTCTGTTGGGTGACTTGATATTATATAGTTGCTATCTTGCGCAAAGATTATGGGTGTAGATACATTCTTCGCCTTTGCTTCAAATACCTTACGTGTCTCAGGTGTATGCTCACCAATCACTACGGGAACACCTTTCTTTATTATACCAGCCTTCTCTTCTGCAATTTTTTCAAGGGGCGCGGTGAAAAGCGTCACCCGGGGCGACACGTCCGTCACCTACGCCGTGGGGGAAAGCGGCGCTCCCGCCCTGGCGGGGCTGGCTCCCTGGAGGCGGCTGGGAAGAATTGGGAGGGATGAGCCATGACCGACAGCGCCATGGCGGCCATTCTGGCCCGGACGTACCTGCACACCGTCACCGCCTTCCGGCCCCTTGCGGACGGGGGCGAGAAGTCCGTCTGTCAGGCCGCGCCCTGCGCCCTGAGCCGCTCCGCTCACACCAGCGCCCCTACGCCCCCCGACAGCGCCTACATTCTGCCGGAGGCATCGTACAGGCTCTCCCTGTACACCCGGCCGGAGCTGGCCTTCCGCCTGGGCGACCGGGTGGAGGTCTCCGACGAAGCCGGACGGGTCTGGCACGGCCGGACCTCCGACAGCTTTCGCTATCCCTCCCATTGTGTGACGGTGGTGGAGATAAATGAGGTTGGACGCGACTCACGTGAGACGGGGGAGGGGAGTACATGAAAGCCATTCAGGACGCCGTGA
>CALYTD010000131.1 GCA_945486445.1 uncultured Prevotellaceae bacterium | reverse complement strand
GGAGCGTTCCACGGTGTGAGCGAGGCGGACGCCATAATAAACGTAGGAGTGTCCGGTCCCGGAGTGGTAAAGTACGCCCTTGAACAGATGGACAAGCACTCTGAGGTGAACAAAGTCACGGAAGCCGGGCTGGCAAACTTTGAAGTTCTCTGCGAGACAATAAAGAAGACGGCGTTCAAGATTACCCGTGTAGGACAGCTTGTAGCGCAGGAAGCCTCCAAACGTTTGGGTGTTCCGTTCGGCATTATAGACCTATCCCTCGCCCCAACACCGGCTATTGGCGATTCAGTAGCCGACATATTGCAGTGCATAGGCGTTGACCGCGCCGGCGCACCAGGCACAACCGCGGCACTGGCGATGCTCAATGACCAGGTAAAGAAGGGCGGAGTGATGGCGTCTTCATACGTTGGCGGACTGTCAGGAGCGTTCATTCCCGTGTCAGAAGACCAAGGAATGATAGACGCAGTGGTTGCCGGAGCACTGACAATAGAGAAACTTGAGGCCATGACATGCGTCTGTTCAGTAGGTCTTGACATGATAGCCATACCGGGAGACACACCTGCCTCCACCATCTCCGGCATCATAGCAGACGAGAGTGCCATAGGCATGATAAACCAAAAGACTACCGCCGTGCGCATAATACCGGTCATAGGAAAGAGCGTTGGAGACACGGTGGAGTTCGGAGGACTACTCGGTTATGCGCCGATAATGCCTGTAAACACCTTTGCCTGCGACCGTTTCGTAAACCGCGGAGGACGTATTCCCGCGCCGATACACAGTTTTAAGAACTGAGAAGTTTAACAACTCAGGTGTTTAGGTTGTGGGTTATAGGTTATAGGTCACATCGTCCACGGCTTTCAGCACGAAAGACCCACAACCTAAAACCTTAGACCAAAACACCTCAACAATAACTACAAACAAAACAACAACCAAACAAACATGAAGAAAATCAGAGCAGCCGTAGTAGGTTACGGCAACATTGGAAAGTTCACTATCGAGGCTCTTGAAGCCTCAAAGGACTTTGAAATCGCAGGCGTAGTGCGCCGCAACGGTGCAGACAACAAGCCTGCGGAACTGGCACAGTATGACGTTGTGAAGGACATCACAGAGTTAAAGGACGTTGATGTGGCCATTCTCGCAACCCCGACACGCTCTTGCCAGGAGTACGCAGAGAAGATTCTCGCTATGGGTATAAACACTGTTGACTCTTTTGACATACACACCTCCATCATAGATTACCGTCGTGCGCTCATGTCTGTCTGCAAGGAGCATGGCACGGTGGCAGTCATCGCGGCGGGATGGGATCCGGGTTCCGACTCTGTTGTACGCACATTGATGCAGAGTCTCGCGCCGAAAGGATTGTCATACACCAACTTCGGTCCCGGACGTTCCATGGGTCACTCCGTCTGCGTGCGCTCAAAGGAAGGCGTGAAGGATGCTCTCTCCATGACAATACCCGTGGGCGAAGGCATACATCGCCGCATGGTATATGTGGAACTGGAAGAAGGTGCTGACCTGGAGAAGGTCACCGCAGCCATAAAGGCAGACCCATACTTCGCCAACGACGAGACACACGTGTTCCAAGTGCCCAGCGTTGACGACCTCAACGACGTGGGGCACGGTGTGAACCTCGTGCGCAAAGGTGTGAGCGGAAAGACACATAACCAGATGATAGAGTTCAACATGAAAATCAACAACCCCGCCCTCACGGCACAGGTACTCGTCAACGTGGCACGCGCGTCAATGCGTCAGCAGCCCGGTTGCTACACAATGGTGGAGATACCTGTCATTGACTACCTTGACGGAGAGCGCGAGGACCTCATAGCACACCTCGTGTAAGGCACGTCAGCCATATAATATAATGTGGTTACACAACGCTTTTCCCTTATGGGCAACAGCGTTATGTAACCGCATTTTTTTGTTTCCTTGCCTAACGTCGGGGCATGGTTACCCGCTTGTAGAGACGATGTACCACATCGTCTCCTTGCCGTCAGTATGTATTTTCATTTCTTGAGACGATGTAATACATCGTCTCTACAAGCGGGACAAACACCGTACATAAGCGGGAAAACAACCTATTGCAATCAAGGCACATACAAAGGCCAAGGCAATCAGCGCCTGATTGCGGTGTAATCAGGTGCCAATCACACTGCAATCAAGTGCTGATTACATCCCGATCTGTTCCCCGTCGCGCGATCATCATATCAAACCCTTCAGTGCGACTATCTCCTTCTCAAACATCGGGGTAAAGACACCCCTGCCTATATTGGCGAAAATCTCGTCCATAGCCCAGAACCTTCCGCCCGCAGTCTCGGTGCGGGAAGGAGACAATTCGCCGTCGAATGTCGTGGCAAAGACATACACCAGTTCCCTTTCTATGTCGCTCTCATAGACGTATTTCTTCAACATCCGCGGCACATAGCAGCCCGGCGCGAGACCTATCTCCTCATACACCTCCCGCGCCAGTGCCCCACCTACGGTCTCCCCATAGTCTATATGCCCGCCGGTGGCGGTGTCCCACTTGCCGGGCTGCACCTCCTTCCATGCCGCGCGGTGCTGCAAATACAGTTCGCCACGGCCGTTGAACACATGCAGATGCACCACAGGGTGAAGCCGCTTGGTGCCGCAATGCGCCTCAGCACGTGTCATGCAGCCCGTAACATTGCCATCTACGTCCACCACGGGGAAACGCTCTTCCTTGGCGTCCGCCGCAACAAGGTGGCGTTCTCCAAGCCCCGTCAGCTCACTGTTGTCCTCTATATTCATTGCCATAGGTCATATTTTATGATGTGGCAAAATTACAAAAATAATCCGTTCCGCACAACTTTAAGCGCGGCAAATGGCGTGTTTCTCACTTTTTTTGCATAACTTTGCAGGCATAACCGTATAACTATAAAAACAAATCATAATGAGAAACATCCTTCTAACCGTTCTTCTTTTACTGGGAATGCAGGCGCACCACACCGCCGCCAGGGCGGAAACATCCGCCGACGTGCTGCGGAAGATAGAGAAAGTGAACGACTATTGGCAGGCCAACAACAGCCCCCTGTGCCGCGCTTTCTGGGACAACGCCGCCTATTTCACCGGCAACATGGAGGCATACCGCCTCACCGGTAACGCGCGTTACTACGATTACAGCGACAAATGGTGCCGGCACAACAACTGGATGGGTGCTACCTCCAATGACAAGGCACGTTGGAAGTACAAGAACTACGGCGAAGGCAACGACTATGTGCTCTTCGGCGACTGGCAGATATGCTTCCAGACATACATAGACATGTACAACCTCGTGCCCGCGGACTATAAAGTTGCCCGCGCCATAGAAGTCATGTCCCACGAATGTAGTATGCCAGACAACAAGTTCTGGTGGTGGGCTGACGCGCTATATATGGTAATGCCCGTGATGACCAAGATGTACCACCTCACGGGTGACACCAAATACCTTGACAAACTGCATGAGAACTTCCTATGGAGCGACAGCCTCATGTGGGACAAAGAGGCGCAACTCTATTACCGCGACGGCAAATACATCTGGCCAAAGGTCACCACCGCCTGCGACGGTGGCAAGAGTTTCTGGGCAAGAGGCGACGGATGGGTACTGGCAGGACTGGCAAAAGTGCTTGCCGACATGCCCCGCGACTACCGTCACCGCGACATCTTCGCGCGGCGTTTCCAGCAACTTGCCGAGGGCGTGGCACGCTGTCAGCAGCCCGGAGGATACTGGAGCCGCTCCATGTTATGCGAAAATGACGCCCCGGGACCGGAGACTTCAGGCACCGCTTTCTTCTGCTACGGACTGCTGTGGGGTGTCAACCACGGATACCTTGACAAGGCGCAATACTCCGAAGTAATAGAAAAAGCATGGCAATACCTATCCCACACCGCCCTGCAAGCAGACGGAAGCATAGGCTATGTGCAGCCAATAGGCGAGAAACCAGACCCGACAAAGATTGTGGACGCACGCAGTCAGGCACCCTTTGGCACCGGAGCATGGCTGCTGGCAGCCTGCGAACGCGTAAGATACCTTGACAAAACAGCCTCACGCCAACACCTGCCAGGAGCACCACGAACAGCAGACAACAGCAAGAGCGTAAACATAACCGTGAGCAATACCACGGCAGACAACCGCTGCGACATCATAGTACTGCCCGCAAAAGACATCTTCTCAGCACTCGGAATAGGCGGAGGCAGACAGATACTTGTACTCGATGGCGACAACGTAGAACGTCCCTACCAACTCACTCGCGACGGAAAACTGCTCATTCAGACATACATCGCACCACTATCAACCATCAACCTCACCATACGATGCGGCGAACCAAAAGCCGCACGGCTGGACTGCAACGGACGAATATACCCCGATCGCTCCGACGACCTGGCCTGGGAAAACGACAAATGCGCATGGCGCATGTACGGACCACAGATGCATGGCAAGGGTGTCA
>CALYTD010000130.1 GCA_945486445.1 uncultured Prevotellaceae bacterium | reverse complement strand
TCTGCCGCCCCTTCGGGGCTTGTTGCGCCTTGTAACCGTATGTTATTGCCGTTCTTTCGGGGGATGGAATGTCTTACAAACGTATTTTTTTTAGTTCCGCTATGCGCATTATGTGTTGTCTATGAACCCCGAAGGGGTGACAGAGCCAAGCCCAGGGTGCAACCCTGGGAATGATAGGCATAAACGAAAAAAACGTATTGGGAACCCCGAAGCCGGCAGGCGAGGAGCACAACGTGCGACGAGGGGTGAAAGAAAAACGTGTGATCTGTTAGCCATACAGTCTCCTTCCCCGTTGCAATCGAGGGCGAGTTACGTTGTTAACAGGGCCTTTTTACGGTGTGAAGGCTATGCTTTTGCCGTGTGATTTGTGTGCTTTTGTGCTGCGAGAGGTACTGCCTTCACGCTGCTGGTGCCACTGCTCACCCTCTGCGGCGTATGTTCCGTGGGTGGTGTTCCAGCACTTCTTGGCGCAGGGTGGTCATGTCTATGTGTGTGTATATCTGCGTGGTGCCTATGTTTTCGTGGCCCAGCATGGCTTGTATGGCGCGCAGTGACGCTCCGCCTTCAAGTAGTGCTGTGGCGAAGGAGTGGCGCAGCGTGTGGGGGGAGATGGTTTTCTTTATCCCCACCTGCGCTGCGAGGCGTTTTATCATTATCAGTATCATGGTGCGGGTGAGGTGTGATCCGCGGCGGTTGAGGAACACGTAGTCCTCTTCCCCGGGCTTTATGCGCATCTGGCTGCGGTCTTCATACCACTGGTGTAGCTCGCGTATGGCTGCTGGCGATATGGGTACGAGGCGTTCTTTTGACCCCTTGCCCGTGATTCTGACGTATCCTTCTTCTTCATATACCTGCGAGAGGCGCAGCGATACGAGTTCTGACACGCGCAGACCGCAGGAGAAGAGCACCTCGATGATGGCGCGGTTGCGTTGCCCCTCCCACTTGTCAGTGTCTATGCCGGCTTCCAGTTGGTCCACCTCCTGTGTTGACAGCACCTCTGGCAGGTGCTGGTCTTGTATGGGTGATTCCAGTAATTCCGAGGGGTCTTGCTCTATGTAGCCGTCGAGTTCAAGGAAGTGGCAGAACGCCCGCACGCCGCACAGTATGCGGGCGTGGGTGGATGAGGCTATGCCGAGGTCGTGGAGCGAGGCGGAGAAGGTCTCCAGGTCGCTCAGTTCAAGGCGCAGGGGGTCTTTCCCTTCTGCCTCACACCACGCCAGGAGTTTGCCCACGTCGTGCATGTAAGCGTCCAGCGTGTTGGGCGACAGGCCGCGCAGCAGGCGCAGGTGGCGGCGGAAGGCGCGGAGAGTGTCAGACATTGCCATGGCTGTTATCTTTACTTGCACAACTGTTCTATCAGCGGCAGCACCACTTTCTTCAGCACTTTCTCGTTCAGGCGGTGCTCGCCCTCGAAGCGTGTGCATTGTGGGTAGTGCTTATGGAAGAGGTCGTAGGTGTGGCACACGGGGTCGTTGATGCCGAAAAGGCCATATACCTGCTCCCTGTCCTCGTCGGTGAGGTTCTTGAACTGCTGCCGTTCCACCTGGTTGTGGTGCTGTATTGTCTCGCGGGTTATGCGGAAAGTCTTTTGGTTGTCCTTGCGTCCGTTGTAGAATTTGTGCTCGCCGGTTTTCAGAACCTTGCTCATTGTTGACATATTGACGGCGGGGTTGACGCATATCCGCTTGAATCCGTGCATCTGGTGGGCGTACATCCCGCCCATGCTGGTGCCGATTACCACGTCGGGCTGCTCCTCCTCGCACAGCCGGCGCAGGTAGGGCAGGGCATCAAGGGGGTCAACGGGTATGTCGGGGGCTACCACCTCCGCCTCCGGAAGCAGCCTGCGCAGCATCTCAACCGTACCGCTTGCACCAGAGGAACCGAAGCCGTGGAAGTAGATTATCTTCATAGTTGTTTGGTTGTTTGGTTGTTTTGTTGTTTTGTTTGGTTGTTTCGTTGTTTTGTTTGGTTGTTTCGTTGTCAGTTATGAGTTATGAATTATGTGGTATCAATAGTGTTTTGAGAATTAAAAATTGTGATTACTGATAACGGGTTTGCTGCCTTTCATTAACCGATGGCATAAACATTCCGTGCAGTAATCACAATTTTTATTTCTAAACTCGTAATTCTTAATTCAACAAGTTTACTTTATGTACTTCTTGTTCTGCTTTATAACGTATCCGCGGTAAGCGTCGTTCACTTTCTGGCCAATGACGTTGTAGGTGGTGTTGTCGCCCTCGCTGTCTTCCGCTGTGTCGCTGACACCCTTCTCCTGTATGCCTGTCGGGCCGCCGTAGTGGTAGTCTATGTTGAGGATTACGCACTGCTGCTCGCCTGTGTTGGTGAAGGTTATGACGTCAACGTTAGGCAGCGCGAACGTTGCGCAGTTCACATAACCCGCCGTCAGGTCAAGTATATGCGCGGTAGCCTCGGTGAATGTCTCTCCGCACACTTCCTTCCAGTAGCTCGTGCGGTTAGAATCGTTGGTGCCGACGGTGCTCCATATCTCCAATTTTGTGGCGCGGGCGTTCTCTGGAAGGTACACGGTTATCTGCGCGCCGTTAGAGAGTTTGATGTTTGTTCGGTCCACTCCGTCGTAGGTGTACTTCATCTTTGTGCCCTTGCTCAGTGCTTTTTGCAGGTTGCCTGTGCACACCATGCTGAAGCCGATGTTGTTGTTTACAATGCCGTTGGTTTCCTTATTTTCTGCTCCTACAAGCATATTGTATATGCCACTGTCGTCGTATGACTTCGGAGTCATGTTACCGTAGGCGAGGGTAACCCTCATTGTCTCTCCAGCAGGCTCTTCCGGCTCAACGGGTTCTGTTGGTTCTTCCGGCTTGATGTCGCCGCCTTTCACGCGCAGTATGCCCTTTGTGTAGAGGTCTGTGGTGTCCCATGTTTGGCCTTCGGCAAGTACTTCGTCGTTGATGGACGCGAACTGACCCGTTATGCTGCCTGCGCTGCCGAGTTTAAAGACCTGATATTCCGTGTCGGCGTATGGCGGACGTGCCAGTCCTTCCTCGCTGATTGTGATGTTAAGCACGGCTGTTGCGCCTATTGTTGCTGCTCCGTTGATGGTGAAGGAGTTGCACTTTGTCACGTTTACGGGCATGTTCACCGTCGCGCCGCTGGCTATTGTCAGTGTGGAAGAGAACGTGAGGCCCTTCGCGTTGACCAGAGTGTCACCGCCTTCGAGTGTCGCCCCGCTGTTGATGGTGACCGGTGCGGCGAGTGTTCCCATGCCTTTCAGTGTGGCACCGCTGGCGACTGTCACGGCTCCCTTGCCCGTGTTCTTGCCGTTTACGATAAGGGTACCGCCTGCAACCTGCGTCGTTCCGCTGTAAGAGTTGGCTCCGTTGAGGCGCCAGAGGCCTGTGCCCACCTTTTTGATGGATGTAGTTCCGCTGTATTTGGAATTCAATCCGGCAGGCAGGTTGTTGATAATACCGTTGAAAGTCTCGTCGGTATTCGCACCGCCCACTTCCCATGAGCACTTGAAGTTGGCCGTCTGCTTGCTTGAACCGATAAGATATGTGCCGGCATCACCTGACAGTCCGCCGATTACGTTGACCGCGTTGGTTGTCCATGCGGTCATGTACGTTGTGCCGGTCAAGGTAAACGGAACGTTAGGACTGTTCCATTGGCTCTGGTGACAGAATATAGTCTGTGAAGCAGTGCCCCTTGCCACAATCCTGCCTTGGTAGTCTGCGAAACCAGAACCGTTGTTAATGTAGAAGCGGAGGTATGGAATAAGGAACTCAAGCGTACCACTTCCCGTTACATTACTCTTGAGATAGCCGTGTGACGGAGCGTAGAATTTGGAGTAAGTTCCTTCATTTACCTGAATGGGGAATGAATATGTCTGATAATCCTCGTTCTTATATGCGAACTTTATTGTGCCGCCGTTGAAGATAACGGGGTTTGTTGTTGCGCCGAAGGGCTTGCAGGCGTTTTCTATGTCGGTTAGTGAGAGTGTGCCGCCGCTTAGTACTGTTGCGCCGTTGTACTTGAAGAAGTTTGCTGTGTTGGCCACGGCGAGTGTGCCTTTGCCGTCGAGTGTGAGGTTGCCTTCTCCTTCTATGCTTCCTGAGGCGGTGATGGTTGTGCCGCCACCGGTTATTTCAAGCGTTGTGCTGCGCATTAGTTTCGCGCTGCGGTTGGTGCTGGCGGACGCGCCGGTGTAGCGGTATGTGCCGCCGTCCATCACCCAGTTGGCTGGGAATTCGAGTGATGCGCCGATGGCAGATGCCACGCCTCCGTTGGCGATGGAGTTGAACTCTATTACTCCGTCGTGCAGTACTGTTGCGCCGGTGTAGGTGTTTTGTCCGTTGAGGACGAGTGTTCCGCTGTTGCCTTTGTTAACGGTTGTGGCTTCACCGCCTATTATTCCGCTGAGTGTCAGTGTGCCTTTGCCGTTTGCTACTACTGCTTCTGGCTGTACTTCTTC
>CALYTD010000129.1 GCA_945486445.1 uncultured Prevotellaceae bacterium | reverse complement strand
CTCAAGAGGGCGAGGAGTGGATGAATCAGATGAAGGAATACATCTATTCAAACTACGATTTCGCCCGCACATATATCGCCGAGCATCTGCCAATGCTGAAAGTCACCAAGCTCGAAGGCACATATCTGATGTGGGTAAACATCTCTGCACTCGGTATCTCCAGTCATAAACTCGCTGACAAGTTGCTTGAACAGGCCAATGTCTGTGTCAATGCAGGACTGCATTACGGTGCGGCAGGACGTGATTTTATACGCATTAACCTCGCCACACAGAGGAAGAAACTCGACGATGGACTAAAAAGAATAGCAAAAGTTTGTATGAACCATAATTAATTTGTAATTTTGCCGATTAAGGAATAGGTTTGTAGGTTTAAGGTTTTAGGTAGAAGGTCACATTGCCTGTGTATGTTCCCTGTACCCGAAAAACCTACAACCCATAACCCATAACCTATAACCACAGAAAAAATGAAACCATTACAACAACTTACCCGACCTAATATCTGGTCACTCGCACCATACAGTAGCGCACGCAGTGAGTACAGCGGACGTGTTGCCAACGTATTCCTTGACGCTAATGAAAATCCATACAATGACCCATATAACCGTTACCCTGACCCCTTGCAGCACGAGGTGAAGGCACGTATATCAAATATTAAGGGTGTGCCGGAGGAGTGTATCTTCCTCGGTAACGGTTCAGATGAAGCCATAGACCTTGTTTTCCGCTGCTTCTGTGAGCCACGGAAAGATAACGTAGTGGCCATCAGTCCCACCTACGGAATGTATGAAGTCTGTGCCAACATCAACGATGTGGAGTATCGCAACGTTATGCTTGACGAGCAATATCAGATAGAAGCAGACCGTCTCCTTGCCGCTTGTGACGACAATACCAAGGCCATTTGGCTGTGCAGCCCTAATAATCCCACTGGCAATAGTCTCAACCGTGAAGAGATAATAAAGGTGATAGAGCAGTTTCAAGGCATTGTAGTGGTAGATGAAGCATATATCGACTTTTCACGTGAGATACCTATAACACGTCAGTTGTACAAATATCCTAACCTCATAGTGCTTCAAACCATGAGTAAGGCGTGGGGTTCAGCCGCCATAAGGCTTGGCATGGCGTTCGCATCAAAGGAGATAATAGACCTGTTTAACAAGGTGAAATATCCCTATAACGTCAACCAACTGACGCAAAAACAGGCGTTGCAACGTCTCACTGACACCCACGCCGTAGAGCAATGGGTAAAACTGCTGTTGCAGGAGAGGGGAAGAATGATGCTTGCCTTCTCAGAGTTGAAGATCTGTCAGAAGGTCTATCCCACGGACGCAAACTTCTTCCTTGTGAAGGTTGACGATGCACAGAAGACCTATGACTACCTTGTTGACAAAGGAATCATTGTTCGTAACCGCACCCATGTTCAGTTATGTCACAACTGCTTGCGCATCACCATCGGCACAAAGGAGGAGAACAGCGAGCTTCTCGGTGCGCTGAGGTCGATGTGATGTCGTCTTAAATAGGGATTATCATTATCCCGTTATCTTCTTAAATGATAAGGGCATACAGGCTTCACAGCCTGTATGCCCTTGTGCTTTTGTCGCCTCTGCAACAAGATATAAGATTTGTTTATGATTGCAATGCCTACTTTCGTGTGCATTTATATGTTTACTGCTCAGTGTCGGTTGGTTTATCGTTAACCGTAGTTACCGACTGTCGCAATGGCTTGAAGCGCATTTGCAGGCATAGGTCATTGTCTGTACCGCTGCGTACTATGTTCTGTATGAATAGTATTCCCTCCGCGTTGGCTTCATGTCCTACTATTATAATATCGTTGACCTGTAAGTCATCAACCTTTGCTGTGCGTATAGAACTGGTGTATATCGTCTGTACTGCCAATGTTGTCGCTGACGCATAGTCAAAACTGTTGGCTCTGACGAAGCGCGCCTGTGTGCTGCTGAGGAAAGATAGTACGTAGTTGCCTGGACTTATAGTATCTATGTTGAGAAACATATCCGCTTTCCTATCCGCACTCTCCAGTTCGTGGTCAAAGGTCTGTGTAGGAGCGTTGAACATTATGGCATCGGCCTTGTCTGTGGCCATGAACATCACGATTGGACCGAGTTCCTGCATCATCAGTTGCTTGTTCGTAACAGTCACGGTGCGTGTCTGTTGTGTCTTGCTGCCGTTTGTCTCCCAGATGGTGAACGTCAGTTTCACTTTCAGCGTCTCCTTTGCAGACTGTGGCGTGACATATAAGAATGTAGCCTCCGTCACGGTCTCCGCATAAGCGGTGTCAAGCAGCATTGTCTCGCCGTATTCTGCATCTACTGATTTCACAAGAAGCCGGTTAACCCTTCCTCCTGTATTCACGTAATACTGCATATTGAAGAGCACTTTGTCGCCTGACTGGACGTTTATCGAGTCCACCTGCGATGGTGTAATGATTAGTGCTATGTCTGAAAGGTCTTGAGTGTTATCATCATCACAGGCGGAAATCAGTGACAAGGTCATGCAAAGACACAGGAGGCATACAATCTGTTTCATAAGGAGAGTCTTTAATGTTTGGCCGCCCAGCCGTCCGTCACTCCAACTTATGTGCTGGCGTTACTGTGATCAGGACTGCTGAACGGCCGAACGTCTTATAGTGTGTTATTTCTTTAATTGCTTGGCTAACTGTTTTGCGAACTCCTCCGCACAGCATGGCGGTGCGGGTTTGCGGTCAGCGAACTTATATATGCGCACTTTCGCCACACGCTTTGTTGTAGAGCCGAGGAAGAGGACATCAGTGTTCTTCTGATCCATCACCACTTGGAAGTAATGCGCGTCGGGGTACTTCTTCAGAAGTTTCGCAGCGGCATACCTCATGCCTTTGCTCTTAAACAGTGTGATATTGTTCGTTGAGACGTTGAGTGATACCTTCTCTCCGGGATTAAACATCTCGCCGTTCACTGTGTTCAGACGGCGTATGAATCCCAGATAAGTGTCATATTCACAGGAAATCTCACTTTCTCCAAGAAATACAAAATCGTCCATATTCAACTCCATACGGGTTGAGGACACCTTGTATGGGTTGCTCTTCTGTACTGTGCCGCATGATGCAAGACACAACGTGAGAGCGACAAGTGCCAGTATTTTCGTTATCTTCATGTTTAAATCGTTTTATTGTTTACTTGAGAGAGAAGTAGTAAGAAAGGGTCACGCGTACTTGATTGCCGAGTTTCCACTTTGTTGCAGACCTCTGTGGGCTAACAGAGTTCGGGTCAATGTTGCTGAGATAGTAGTTGTCTTTCTCGAATGTGCCCTGATAATAATGGTTGTAGAGTGTGCTTATACCATACTCTACGCCGAGAGCGATAGGAAGATTGGCGATGTAGGCCTGCAAGCCGATGAAGGCCCCGGCACCCATGCGGAACACTTTTGCAGTGTGTCCTTCTGAGTAGTCCAGTTCTGCATCCTCGTTGCCCTCATAATATTCATGCTGTCCCTCTGTACCGAAGCCGATAGGAACTTCTGCACCCACGTAAACGTCAAGCAGGTTCTTAGGTGAGAAGTGGTAGGCAATGCCAGGGTAGAACATGAACTTAGACTCGTTGGTAGTGCTGCTGTGCTTTACCGCATCATCGTCTCCGCTAAATGTGTTCTCGCTTGTGTACTTGTCATACCATTCAAAGCCCAAACGATATTCCAACTGGTCTGTCTTCATGTATTTGAGGTTGATGAGAGGAATGGCGCTGAACTTAGTGC
Source organism: uncultured Prevotellaceae bacterium (assembly GCA_945486445.1). GTDB lineage: Bacteria > Bacteroidota > Bacteroidia > Bacteroidales > Bacteroidaceae > Prevotella. The sequence continues at coordinate 742 of CALYTD010000129.1, read as the reverse complement.
CGGAAGCACCAATGTTTTTGAAAATCTCACTTGTCGCACCAAGGTAGAGACCGAAATTGCCGGCTTGGGCGCGGTTGCCAGTGCGAATGACCTTGGATGATGTCTCGCCTGTTGAAATCTGAGCATCTGCAACTGTAACCATACCCAGTGACAGTGCCATCATAAGAAATAGTTTCTTCATAATTTTTTCATTTGGCAGCTATACCTCCGGTAGCCGTAAAAAGGTTTTGTATGGTCTGACAACAGAGGCACGACAGAGGCGTAAGCGCAGTGAGGGTTGCAGACGTTCTTGTATCTCATAGGCAGGAGACAGTGAAATATCCCTACCTTTAACAAATGCAAAGGTAAAAAGATAAATCATTAATAAGATTAAAATAATGTAGTGAAGAACAGTACATGTAGTAATGATTGCTACACTTTTGGCGGATTTTCCTTAATTTTCCTTTCGGTGTCTCTACTGTAAAGTTCAAAAAAATTGTATTTCATGATAATGCTGATACGCTGCAACAGTTGCGTGTCGAGACTGTATTTGTCAAAGAGGTTGTATATATTCGTGCGGTGGCAGCCCAGTTCGCGTGCCAGCCAAACCACGCTTTTACCGTCTGTTCTTAGCCTGTCCCTCAAGATATTTCCGATGTGCATATACTTATGTCCTTTCGTATATAACAAACATATATTATATAATATTGAACAAAGTTAAGCATATTATTCTTTAATAACATTAAAGTTGTGTAGTGAGTGG
>CALYTD010000128.1 GCA_945486445.1 uncultured Prevotellaceae bacterium | reverse complement strand
CTGCGGATCTGGTGAAATTTGCCAAGCATACGGTTGGGATAAGCGAGAATGATCGTAACCTTGTATCTGCGGTGGATTTCATAAATTCCACGAAGTTGGAAAATCAACCGGTAGAAGAGAAGGTGATGCCACAGGTAACAGAACAGGAAAAGCAGACAATGCGCATGAGGCTATCACTTAAATGGGCTATCGGAATAATGATAATCGTTGCCACGGCTCTTGTAGTTTATGTGGGGTGGCTGATATATGATATGAGAATGTAGAGCGTTTAGTTTGGCAGAAAATAGCCAGGTGCCTCCAAGTTATAAATCCCTTATTGGTTGAGCCAACATAGGGTGGTGTAGTAACAAGGAAGTAAATAAACTATCAATCGAACTACTTAATAACATAGTATGGAATTTAAGGAACCTATATATTTCCTACTTCTCTTACTGCTTATACCATATATGATATGGTACGTGCAGTTTCGAAATAGAGGAAACCGCAAGATGGAGGCATCGATGACTTTTAGTGATGTCTCTGCATATCGGAATATACCGATGAGCCTGCGTGTGCTCTTGGTACGGCTTCCTATGGTGCTCAGGTGTATTTCTTTCGCCCTAATAGTTGTGGCTATGGCACGTCCTCAGACGCATAACGCATGGGATGAGAGAACAGTGGAGGGAATAGACATAATGCTGGCAATGGATGTTTCCACGAGTATGTTAGCAGAAGACCTGTCACCAAATCGTATTGAAGCAGCAAAGCAGGTGGCAGCAGAGTTCATAACGGATAGGCCTAATGACAACATTGGATTATCGATATTTGCAGGAGAAGCATTCACACAATGTCCAATGACCACAGATCATGCATCGTTGCTAAACCTTCTCCGTTCTGTGAGGACGGATATTGCGGCTCAGGGCCTTATCAGTGATGGAACAGCTATTGGAATGGGGCTTGCTAATGCTGTATCGCGCCTAAGAAAATCTAAAGCAAAAAGCCGTGTGGTGATTCTGTTGACAGATGGTTCAAATAATATGGGAGATATATCACCAATGACAGCAGCACAAATAGCCAAGAGTTTAGGCATACGTGTTTACACTATAGGCGTGGGAACAAACAAGGTGGCACGATACCCTATGCCCGTGGCAGGAGGTGTGCAGTATGTCAATATCCCTGTTGAGATTGATACAAAGACACTGCGTGGCATTGCTGCAACAAGTGATGGACAGTTCTATCGTGCTACAAATACTAACGAACTGAGGAAGATATACAAGGATATAGACCAATTGGAGAAGTCGCGGCTGAACGTGAAGAAATTTTCAAAGCGTTACGAGGCATATCAGCCATTTGCTATTGCGGCACTACTTATCTTGACATTAGAACTATTGTTCAGACTAACGGTGTTGAGAAGAAACTAAAAGAAAGACAATATGAGATTTGACAGTTCTATATATTTGTGGTTGTTAGCCATTATACCAATCATGACGCTATTAATGGTATGGGCGGAATGGCAGCGAAGCAGAATGTTGCGCAGAATAGGTGACAAGGATATGGTGATGGCATTACTCCCAGATGCCTCAGCGAAACGTAGGTGGATAAAATTCATACTAACACAACTTATCATTGCTACTGTAATCATTATGGTGGCACGTCCTCAGATGGGTGTAAAGACATCACATGAGAAACGTAATGGCATTGAGGCAATAATAGCATTGGATATATCTAACTCAATGATGGCACAGGATGTGATACCAAGTCGCTTACAGAAGAGTAAGATGCTGATAGAAAGTCTTATAGATAACTTTAATAAGGATAAGGTAGGTATGATAGTCTTTGCTGGTGATGCTTTTGTACAATTACCAATAACGAGTGACTATGTATCCGCCAAAATGTTTTTGCAGAACATAGACCCATCACTAATACGCACACAGGGAACAGACATATCGGAAGCAATAAATCTTGCAGTAAGAAGTTTCACACAACAGAAGAATATCGGAAAGGCTATCATTGTGATAACTGATGGTGAAGACCATGAGGGAGGAGCTGCCGAGGCGGCAAGAGCAGCCCGCGAGAAAGGGTATAAGGTGTTTATTCTCGGCGTAGGTAAATCTTCTGGAGCACCGATACCTGTTGCTGATGGGGGATATATGAAGGACAACTCTGGAAGCACAGTAATGACAGCACTTAACGAACAGATGTGTAGAGAGATTGCAGAAGCAGGAAGTGGTACATATATCCATGTTGATAACACTTCGTCCGCACAGGAGAGACTGAATGAGGAGTTATCAAAAATGCAACGAGGAGATATAGATACAGTTATATATTCAGAGTATGATGAGCAATTTCAAATCTTTGCCATGCTTGCGTTGATACTAATTATAATAGAGGTGTGTATCAGCGAAGTTATAAATCCATATTTTAGGAAGTTACGTTTGTTTAGCAGACGCACAGCGGTAATGCTGTTGGTGACAACATGTACACTCACTATTAGTGCGCAGAACACCAGACAGTTTATACGTTCAGGCAATCGTGATTTTCGTAGTGGGATGGAGAGTGCCCCATCAAAAGCAGAGGTTAAATACCGTAAGGCTTTATCTGCCAGTCAGGCAAACCCACAGGCAATGTATAATCTTGGTTGTGCATTGATGGCACAGAATAAGGATTCCGTTGCAATGGAGATGTTTGGAAATGCCGCTAAGATAGAAACAAGCAAGGTTCGCCGGGCCATGTGTTATCATAATATGGGAGTAATACTACAGTCCCATAGACAGTACGATCAGGCCATAGAGCAATATAAGCAGGCACTTAGACTAAAACCGCAGGATAATGAGACACGTTATAACCTGGTGTTGTGTCAAAGATTGAGAAAGAATAATCCTCAGAACAATAAAGGTAATAGCGGTGGAAAGGGTAAAGGCGGTGATGATAATAAGGATAAGAAGAAAGACCAAAAAGACAATAACGGCAAGAATAATGAATCTCAGGGCAATGACAACAGTCAAGACAAACAGCAGCAACAGCAGGAAGGGCAGATGAGTAAAGAGAATGCAGAACAACTTCTTAATGCTGCTATACTGGAAGAGAATGCCACACAGCAGCGAATGAAAAAAGCAATGACACTGCCACAAAGGCGCAGTCTGCAGAAAAAATGGTGACAGATGACACACACACATTACATATTGACAATGATGCTAACGCTCCTTTTTTCCATAACAGGAACTGTAGGAGTGACAATTAATGCCGCTTCCATAACAATACAGGGACCATCACAGGTTGCGATAGGAGAGCAGTTCAATTTACGCTACGTGATAAATACAACAGACGTAAAAGGCTTCACACTTAGAGATATACCAGATGCTTTTGAAGTTCTCATCGGTCCGATGACGAGCACTCAGCAGAGTTTCTCTATGGTCGGTGGCAAGACAACACATACATCTTCTGTGACATACACATACGTACTAATGGCCACCCAGAGTGGCACATATGTAATACCTGCTGCACGCGCTAATGTAGATGGTAAGCCTGCAACATCTCAGGCCATAAGGATTAATGTTTCAGGCAAGGCTTCCACCAATACACAACAGGGTGGGGGGCAGCAGCGAAGGGGTAACCGTGTGGACAGGGCAGGAGCACAGATAAGGGGCAATGACCTCTTCATCAGAGTTACTGCAAACAAAAAACATGTGTATGAACAAGAGCCTGTGCTCCTAACGTATAAAGTTTACACACAGGTAGAATTAACACAGCTTGAAGGCAAAATGCCAGACCTTAATGGCTTTCATACTCAGGAAGTGCCACTACCTCAGCAAAAGTCATTCCATATAGAACAAGTAGGGGGCAGAGCATACAATTGTGTGACATGGAGTCAATATGTGATGTTCCCCCAGATGTCAGGTAAACTTGAGATTCCCAGCATAACATTCAAAGGTATTGTTATGCAGCATAATAGCAATATTGACCCGTTCGAAGCTTTTTTAAATGGTGGCTCAGGATATGTTGAGGTAAAGAAGGAGATAAAAGCACCATCTGTCAGTATACAAGTATCACCGCTACCAGCGCGGCCAGCAGACTTTTCTGGAGGAGTAGGGCAGTTCTCCATTACTGCTGCACTTGACAAGCAGACTGTTAACGCAGGTGACCCCGTGAACCTCAGAATACAAGTCAGCGGTACAGGTAATATGAAACTGCTGCGTCAACCCCAACTTGAACTTCCAAAGGTCTTTGATAAATATGATGCCAAGATAACAGACAAAACACGCCTAACCGCTGGTGGTGTGACGGGTAGCATAATATACGACATATTAATTGTCCCACGTAATATGGGCAAGTATGTAATACCCGCATTAAAGTTTGTGTACTTTGACACAAAGAGTAACGCCTACCAAACTCTAACGACAAAGGAGGTACCGCTGACAGTAGAGAAAGGTACGGGGACCAGTACCGCCATAACAGATTACGCACAAAAGGCAGACAATGACATACACGATATAAAAAAGAGTGAAATACAGGTAG
>CALYTD010000127.1 GCA_945486445.1 uncultured Prevotellaceae bacterium | reverse complement strand
TTGATGCGTTTGCCAAAGTCTTCAAGTGACATTACAGCCTGTTCACCACCGCCTTGTTGGCGCATGGCAACCATTCCGTCAGCCTCTTCCTTCTCACCAACAATGACCATGTATGGTATTCGTTTGATTTCATTGTCGCGAATCTTACGTCCTATCTTCTCGTTGCGGTTGTCAACGATAGCACGTACGTCCACGCTTTCAAGATATTGCTGCACCTTGAAGGCATAGTCATTGTACTTTTCTGATATAGGTAGTATCGCAACCTGGTCAGGTGTGAGCCATAGCGGGAAGTGTCCTGCTGTATGTTCTATAAGCACTGCGGTGAAGCGTTCCAGTGAACCGAATGGCGCACGGTGTATCATCACAGGTGTTTTCTTGGAGTTGTCCTCAGCAGTATATTCCAAACTGAATCGTTGCGGTAGGTTATAATCTACCTGAATGGTACCAAGCTGCCAGCGACGACCTATTGCGTCCTTCACCATGCAGTCCAGTTTAGGACCGTAGAAGGCTGCTTCGCCAAGTTCTGTGCGTGCTTTCAGCCCCTTTTCCTTGCAGGCCTCGATGATGGCTTGCTCTGCTTCGTTCCATATTTCATCGCTGCCAATGTATTTCTCTGTGTTATCTGGGTCACGCAGGGAAATCTGAAATTCTACCTGATCGTCCTTGAAACCGAAGATAGAGAATACGGCCTGGATAATGTCAAGCACACGCAGGAACTCGCTTTTCACCTGATCTTGACGGCAGAAGATATGTGCATCATCCTGTGTGAATGAGCGAACGCGTGTTAGTCCGTGGAGCTCTCCTGACTGTTCATAGCGATATACTGTGCCAAACTCTGCGCAACGGAAAGGCAATTCGCGGTAAGAACGTGGCTTACTTGCGAACACTTCGCAGTGATGTGGGCAGTTCATGGGCTTCAGCATGTACTCCTCATCTTCCTCTGGTGTATGTATTGGCTGGAAAGAGTCCTTGCCATAGTGGGCGTAATGGCCAGAGGTGACGTAGAGATTCTTTGAACCTATGTGCGGTGTTATTACCTCGCAGTAGCCGAAACGCTTTTGTATGCGACGGAGCATGTCCTGTAATCGCAGGCGCAGGTCAGTGCCTTTGGGTAGCCATATTGGCAAACCCTTGCCTACTCTGTCAGAGAACATGAACAGTTCCATCTCTTTTCCTATCTTGCGGTGGTCGCGTTTCTTTGCCTCTTCAAGCATGATGAGATACTCGTCAAGCATTTTCTTCTTTGGGAATGATATGCCATAGAGACGTTGCATCTGCTCACGCTTTGCGTCACCACGCCAGAATGCACCGGCAATGCTTGTCAGTTTTACTGCCTTTATGATACCGGTTGATACGATGTGAGGACCGCAGCAGAGGTCGGTGAATGAGCCTTGTGTGTATGTGGAGATTGTTCCGTCTTCTAAATCCTGCTCTATGTGCTCTACTTTATATGCTTGTCCTTGTGATGAGAACTGTGCTATTGCGTTGGCCTTGCTTATTTCTGCACGTACTACTGGCTCATCTTTGCGTGCCAGTTCTATCATTTTGTCCTCTATTTTCTTGAAGTCTCCTTCTTTTATCATTTCTCCATTGGGCAGGAGTACGTCATAGAAGAAGCCGTTTTCTATTGCTGGTCCAAAGCCGAACTGTATGCCGGGATATAGTTCCTGCAATGCTTCTGCAAGTAGATGTGCAGATGTGTGCCAGAAAGCGTGTTTGCCTTCTTCGTCTTCAAAGCGGTAGAGGGATATTTTTGCATCGCCATTTATGGGGCGATTTATTTCTGTTGTCTCACCGTTTACGCCGCAGGCTACTATGTTGCGGGCAAGTGCTGGTGATATGCTCTCGGCTATTTGCATGCCTGTCACGCCGTTATTGTATTCGCGGACGGAGCCGTCAGGGAATTGTATCTTTATCATTGTGTTATTTGTTTATGTTTTTTTCTTTTATGTCAAGGTATATAAGGTTGGTCTTTTTCTTTTTTTTCAGCCACTGTTTTTTACGTTTTTCGTATTCTTCTCGGTGGGTTTCAAGAAAGTTGTCTGCCATTGTTCTTTTATTCTTTGAACTTTGAGTAGATTACGCTTACGGTAATATTGTCGTTGTTTTTGTAGCCTTTTTGTAGTCTTGTGCTGCCAAGGCTCATGTCGTAGGCTACTTTTGTTAGTTGTGACGAACTTGAACTTAGTGTGGAGTAGGTTGTTTCTACTGGTATTAACATGACCTTGTTCCATGTGGGATGGTCGTTCATGTACTTCTGTGCCACGGCTTTCTTTATGGCTTTTGTCATGTTTTCCGTCAGTTCTTCTGTGCCAAGTTCTTGTTTTTTTGCGTTGATAACTTTGTTAATGGTATCGTTTAGTGCGCTATATGTCTTGGTTATTAGTGCTGATATGTTTGCGAATGTGTATCCGTTGGTGTTTGATGAGTATGTAGCGATATATGATGTCCTGTTGTCTGCTACTTTTTTGTTTGCGAAGAATGTGCTGGCGCTGTCGGTGGGCAGTAGCAGTACTGTCTTCGGGATTGGCAGGTTGTAACTTGTATATGCTTTGTCGTTGATGCGTGGTATGAATATTCTCACGGTGTTCAGTGTGTCACTGTCGTGGCTTGTTTCCTCGTTGTCGCGTCCAAGCATTATTTTGTCTATCGGCAGTGATAGTTCTGTGAATATGCCGGCGGGTGTTTTCAGGTATGTGCATGTTTCTTCTTCTATCAGGTTGTTTAGTGCATTGGTGTTTTGTGTTATGTTGGTTTTCTGTAATACTTCTTCTGTTCCTGACAGCATGGTGGTGCTTGCGCCTACGTTTCCATTTAATGTATCGGTGAAGTGTATGCGTATTTGTGCTAAGGAGATGGCGCTGAGGCTGCCTAATCCGCTTTTGTTTTGTATGTAAATGCCGGGACATACTTCATGGTTGAAGCGGTAGTTGTTGGAGAATATGTCTTTCCCGTTTTCTTCATAGAACTTCCGCATTATGTATGTTCCGTAGTTGTTGTAGTAGTTTCCTTGCTTATCTACATATTCTCCGTTTAGTGAGATGCTTATGTATGGTGTGTATGTGCTTGACCATCTGCTCTCGTCTGAATGTAGTCGGTTAGAGAATGTGTATGACATCTCGCTGTGTATGCTACCTTCTCCTTCCCTTATCATGTTTTGGTTTATCGGGTCATAGTCTGTTGTGTATGTTTTGTTCTCCTCGTATGGGGTGTTCATTTCGTGTGCCATTACTTTCATAAGGGCCAGCGAGTCGCCGTAGAATTTTGAGAAGAATATTATCAGTTCGCATGAGTCTGCTTCTACTTGTTCCTGTCTTTGCTTTGTGTTGTCGTAGTTTTCTATTCTTATGTTCTCTATGTTTGGGAACTGATAATCGCCCAATGTGGTGAATTGGGTCATGTAGTTGCAGGTGATGTATGAGTTTGTTTCTGGGTCTTTTATGTTCCCGATGTATCCTTGTGCGGAGCGTGCTACTATGTCTTTTGCTGCTACTGAGTGTGATTCTACGTAGAATGTGTCCGCATTTATTGATAGGTTGTTTACGCTTTCTGTGAGTGACATACCCAGTGTGTCGGTTGTGTCGTCACAGGAGGCGAGTGATAATAGCATCACTGTGAGTGCGGTTATTGTTAGTATGGTGTGTTTCATTACAATTTTTCGTAAAACTCAACGTATGCTTGTGCGAAATTGCTGTCTTGGCAGTCAAGTATTTTTACTCCTGCTTCTTCTGCGTATTTCATGATGTCATCGTCTATGTTGGCTGAGGTCTTGATTACTCCGTCTGAGTAGTCTATTGCGAGTTTCTCAAGTTCACGGCTTGTCATGGCGTCATTGTACTTTGTCAGCAGCTCGCGTGCTTCTCCTTCGTTAAAGGCTATGCTGTTTTTTGTGTTTTCTGCCATTGTCTCTTGTTGTGGCTGGTCAAAGAGTGAGGTGACAACTTTTACGCCGTCAAGTCCTAGTTCTTCGTTGTATGCTTTCTTGATGTATAGTGGCACCAGTGAAGACATCCAGCCTTGACAGTGGATTACGTCGGGGGTCCAACGTAGTTTTTTTATTGTTGCTATGACACCGTGTGCGAAGAATGCGGCTCTTTCGCCGTTGTCGGCAAACATGACGCCGTCGTTGTCTGCTACTTGTGCTTTTCTTGTAAAGAATTCTTCGTTGTCAATGAAATAGACCTGCACCTTTGTCATAGGTATGCTTGCCACTTTTATTATGAGTGGGTGGTCTGTGTCGTCAATGGTGATGTTGATACCTGATAGGCGTATTACCTCATGCAGTTGCCCGCGACGCTCATTGATGTTACCCCAGCGAGGCATGAATGTGCGTATTTCACATCCGTTTTCTTGTACTTTCTGTGGTGCTAAACGTCCCATGACAGATAATTCTGTCTCTGCCACGTATGGGGTAATGTCCTGATTGACAAAAAGAACTTTCTTCATTGCTTCGTATGCTCTTTAAAGATGAGGTTCGTAAGGCGGGACTTGAATTGGGAATT
>CALYTD010000126.1 GCA_945486445.1 uncultured Prevotellaceae bacterium | reverse complement strand
GACCGCAAAGGCAAAGGAGATGAAGAAAGTGAAACGCCGTCCGCGCATACTTATAATTACCAACGACCCTGACAGGCAGAAGGTAGTGATACAGATAAAAAAGTAAACGGCACCTGATTACCCTGCAATCAGCACCTCTTTACACGCTAATCAGCGCCTGTTTGCAATGTAATCAGCACCCTTTCACAAAACTGCCGCACGCACTAACCCACTAAACCACCAAACCACCAAACCACAAAACGACCAATCCCACCAACCTATGGAACATCCTGAAAACAACGAAGAATACAAAGGACTGACGGTAAACAGCGGCGTTGCCCAGCCGTCAATAGTCAACCCCTACCTCAACCGCAAGCGTTTCGCACGCCGGCAATACACCGTTGACGAGATAGTGGAGGGCATATTGCAAGGCAATGTCACCATGCTCTCACAGGCGGTTACACTGGTGGAGAGCGTCATACCGGAACATCAGGAGAAAGCCCAGCAGGTGATAGAACGCTGCCTGCCCCACAGCGGCAACTCCGTCCGCATCGGTATCAGCGGCGTTCCCGGCGCAGGCAAATCCACATCTATTGACGAATTTGGCATACACGTGCTGCAACGCTGCGGCGGAAAACTCGCGGTGCTCGCCATAGACCCATCCTCTGAACGCTCCAAAGGCTCCATCCTCGGCGACAAGACACGCATGGAGAAACTCTCCGTACATCCCGATGCATTCATACGCCCCAGCCCAACGGCGGGCAGTCTGGGCGGTGTGGCACGCAAGACACGTGAGACCATCATACTGTGTGAGGCCGCGGGATTCGACAAAATATTCATAGAGACAGTGGGAGTGGGGCAGAGCGAGACCGCATGCCACTCCATGGTGGACTTCTTCCTGCTCATACAGGTGGCGGGAACAGGCGATGAATTGCAAGGCATAAAACGAGGGATTATGGAAATATCAGACGGCATCGTCATCAACAAATGCGACGGAGACAACGTCAAACGCTGTGAGATGGCGGCGCAAAACTTCCGTAACGCCCTGCACTTCTTCCCCCCGTCAGAGAGCGGATGGGAGCGGAAGGTACTGACATATTCAGGCTTTTACGGCTACGGCATAAAGGAAGTGTGGGACATGATATACCAGTACTTCGACTTCGTGAAACTCAACGGTTACTTTGACTACCGCCGCAGACAGCAGAACAAGTACTGGATGTATGAGACGATAGACAACGGTTTGCGCAGTCGTTTCTACAACAATCCCGTCATAAAAGAGGCTCTTCACAAGATGGAACAGAGCGTGCAGCAGGGAGAGAAGACCAGTTTCATGGCGGCGCACGACCTCATACAGTTATATATAAACAACATATAGACACGGAAACACTGGATGATAATCGAGATAGACCAAGGCTCCGGCTTCTGCTTCGGCGTGACAACGGCGATAGAAAAGGCGGAGGAAACACTGCGTGAAGGACGGCAACTGAGTTGTCTTGGCGACATAGTACACAACGGAATGGAGTGTGAGAGACTGCGAAACATGGGTCTCGACACCATAGGCCACGAGGAATTCTCGCACCTTCACGATGCTACCGTGCTGCTGAGAGCCCACGGTGAGCCGCCGGCAACGTACGAACACGCGCGCAGCAACCGCATAACCATCATAGACGCCACCTGTCCTGTGGTGCTGGCTTTGCAGAAACGCATCAAGAAACGCTATGAACAGATGGACAAAAGCAAAGCCTCCATAGTGATATTCGGCAAGAACGGTCATGCGGAAGTGCTCGGACTCGTGGGACAGACGGAGGGGACAGCCATAGTGATAGAGCACGCCGAGGAAGCCGCGAAGCTCGACTTCACACGCGACATATACCTCTATTCGCAGACAACAAAGTCACTTGACGAGTTCCACCGCATCATAGAATACTGCCAGGAGCACATCGCGCCACAGGCAACGTTCCGCTCTTTCGACACGATATGCCGTCAGGTGGCTAACCGTATGCCCAACATCTGCCGGTTCGCCACACGGCATGACATGATACTCTTTGTGTGCGGACGCAAGAGTAGCAACGGAAGAGTGCTCTACAACGCCTGTCTTGAGCACAACGCCAACACCCACCTCATAGAGGGACCGGAGGAAATTATGCCGGAATGGCTGCACGGTATAGACAGCGTAGGCATCTGCGGAGCCACCAGTACACCCAAATGGCTGATGGAAAAGTGCCGCGACAGAATAACGGAGATAGTGGGACGGGAGAACGAACAACAATAGAATAACATAACAGAAACAGCGAAATGAGACGACTTACAATCGCGATTGACGGCCATTCCTCATGTGGTAAGAGCACAATGGCAAAGGACTTGGCAAGGGAAGTGGGATATATATACGTAGATACAGGTGCCATGTACCGCGCAGTGACACTCTTCTGTATGCGCAATAACCTCATTGACGCACAGGGAGAGGTGCTTGTTGAACGCCTGAGGGAGGCAATGCCGCAGGTCAGGGTGACCTTCCGCCTCAATGAAGAGACCGGAAGGCCAGACACATATCTTAACAATGAGCGGGTGGAAGACACCATACGCTCCATAGAAGTGTCTGCCAACGTGAGCAAGGTGGCGGCAATCCCATTCGTGAGAGAGGCGATGGTGGAGCAGCAAAGGCTGTTGGGCAAGGAGAAAGGAGTGGTGATGGACGGCAGGGACATAGGCACAACGGTCTTCCCTGACGCGGAACTAAAGGTGTTTGTCACCGCCTCCCCGGAGGTAAGGGCGCGGCGACGGTATGACGAATTGAAGGCAAAAGGAATGCCGGCAGACTATGATGACATACTGAAAAACGTGCAGGAACGTGACTATATAGACTCACACCGCGCCGTATCGCCACTGCGTAAGGCGGAGGACGCATTGCTTCTCGACAACAGTGAAATGACAATAGCACAGCAAAAAGAGTGGCTTATGGAAAAGTTCAACAAGGCCTTGGAGGCAAATTAACTCTTTCGTGCATTGGCAACACTATCCTTTTCATACATGATCTGGTATCATAAAGATAGAAAAAACAAACTATACACCTATCGACCAGACAACAAATACACTAAACAACCAAACAACTGACAATGATTGTTTGCATAGCAGAGAAGCCGAGTGTGGCCCGTGACATAGCCAATGTCATAGGTGCCACATCGTCAAGACAAGGATATATGGAGGGCAACGGCTATCAGGTGACGTGGACTTACGGACACCTGTGCACGCTGAAAGAACCGCATGACTACACGGAGATGTGGAAACGATGGGGGCTGGGAGCCCTGCCCATGATACCGCAGAGGTTTGGTATCAAGCTGATAGACCAGGAACACATCAAGACTCAGTTCGCTGTCATAGAGCGTTTGATGCAGAATGCCGACCAGATAATCAACTGCGGAGATGCCGGACAGGAGGGAGAACTGATACAACGGTGGGTGATGCAGAAAGCGGGAGCAAAGTGCCCGGTGAAGCGTCTGTGGATTTCCTCACTGACAGAGGAGGCTATACGCGAGGGATTTCAGAGCCTGAAAGACCAGAAAGAGTATGAGCCGCTGTACATGGCAGGCCTCTCCCGCGCCATCGGCGACTGGCTTCTCGGCATGAATGCCACACGCCTCTACACCTTAAAGTACCGTAACCAGACGGGCAGGCAGGTCGGAGCAGGCTCTGTTCTGTCCATTGGCAGGGTGCAGACACCGACACTTGCCATTGTCGTTAACCGCCAAAAGGAGATAGACAACTTCAAACCAGAGCCTTACTGGGTGCTCTCAACCATATATCGGGACACGCTTTTCACCGCCACCAAGGGCAAATTCACCTCAAAGGAGGAGGGAGAGGCAGCCTTTGAGGAGATAAAGGACAAGCCGTTTGAGGTAACATCAGTGAGCAAGAAGAACGGTACGGAACGCCCCCCGCAACTCTTTGACCTCACAACCTTGCAGGTTGAGTGCAACAAGAAGTTCGCTTACACGGCGGAGATGACGCTGTCCCTGATACAAAGCCTTTACGAAAAGAAGGTGACCACATACCCACGTGTGGATACCCAGTACCTTACCGACGACATATATGCCAAGTGTCCGCAGACGCTTAACGGCGTTTTCCAGGTAAAGGTGGGCGGTGTCGCGCCATACGCAGACCTCATACGCCCCATAGGCGGCAAGCCTTTGCTGAAAAGCAAGAAGGTGTTTGACAACTCAAAGGTGACAGATCACCATGCCATCATACCCACTGGCGTGGTTCCGGCAGGCCTTACAGACGCTGAACGCAACGTGTATGACCTCGTAGCGCGACGCTTTATAGCCGTGTTCTACCCCGACTGCAAGTTCGCTACCACCACCGTTGAGGGCAAGGCAGGTGATGTTACCTTCAAGGTTACGGGCAAGGAAATACTTGAACCGGGCTTCCGCGTGGTCTTTGAGAAACAAAAAAAGGACGAGCCCGACGACCAACCGTCCTCTACCGACAACCCACAAACGCCGTCGGAGACGGCAGAACCCACCGAGGGACTGTTGCCAACGTT
>CALYTD010000125.1 GCA_945486445.1 uncultured Prevotellaceae bacterium | reverse complement strand
AGGTCATAGTCGAACATGGTTTTGAAGGCTGTCATCTCCGGATTCATTATCATTATGTTGGCGGTGATGCCTGCTTGTCGCAGTGCCACGCCCTCATCGGCAACGGCAACGGCAAGGTAATCCACGCGATGGTCCTGCAATGTCTTTGCTATCTCCACCGCCCCCGCGCCGTATCCGTCAGCCTTTATCATGCAGACGAGTTTTGTTCCGGGCTTCATCTGCGAGCGGTAATGGTTGAGATTGGCAACGACGGCGGATAGGTTCACCTCCAGTGTTGTCTCGTGTACCTTCTCCACGAGCAGGTCTGTGATGCGGTCGAAGGAGAAGCGGCGCGCGCCTTTGATGAGTATCACCTCGTCATGCAGGTTGTCGAAGCACGGGCTGAGCAGGAAGTTGTCCGTGGTGGCGAAGTGATGTGTCTCTATGCGCCCCTCCACCGCCTTGGCAAGGGACTGCATCTCGCTGCCTATCGCGATGAGTTTGTCAATGCCCCGGCTGCCTATCATGTCCTTAAGGGCTGCGTCAAGGGCGTCAGGCGTGAGACCCGTTTGGTCTATGTCGCTCAAAATCAGCGTGCGGCGACGCCCTTTGTGGTCGGGCCTGCGCTGCATAAAGTCAAGTGCTATGTCGAGGGAAGCAAGGTCGGAGTTGTAGGAATCGTTGATGAGCGTGCAGCCGTTGCGTCCTTCTTTCACCTCCAGCCGCATGGCAACGGGCTCCAGACGGGTCATGCGCTCAGCCAGAATGTCGGGTGACAGACCGAGATGCAGGGCCGTCACGGCGCAGGTTATGGAGTTCTCCACAGCGGCTTCGCTGATGAATGGCAGGGTGTATTCGCCCTCTGTCTCACCTTTATATATATAATGTATGCGGGTTTCGGTATCTGTCTTCTCCACGTTTTTCACGAAGAAGGCGGCGGAAGCGTCACGCACAGACCAGCCGAGTTGCTCTCCCCGGAAGTCGCTCTGGCGCAGAACGCGGAAGGCTATGTCGTTATCAAGCGGCCACACCAGCGTCCGGCAGTCACGGAATAGGCGGAACTTCTCACGGCACTTGTCCTCCAAAGAGAGGAAATTCTCCTGATGTGCCATGCCAAGAGAGGTGAAGACGCCGATGGTGGGCTGTATGATGTCTGTCAGTCTGGCCATCTCTCCCACCTTGCTGATGCCTGCCTCGAAGAGCCCCAGGGCGGAGTTCTCGTTCAGTTGCCATATAGACAGCGGCACACCTATCTGCGAATTGTAAGAGCGCGGCGAGCGTGTAACGTTCATGGAGGGCATGAGGAGTTGGTAAAGCCATTCCTTCACCATCGTCTTGCCGTTGCTTCCCGTGATGCCGATGATGGGTATGTCGAAACTGTCACGGTGTCTTTCCGCCAGCCTTTGCAGTGCGGCGAGCGACGATGACACCACAAGGAAATTGGCGTCAGCCCACTCTGTGGCTGCGTGCCGCGTGTAATTGCCGGGCAATGTCTCTACAACAAAACTGCGTACTCCCCTTCTGTACAGGTCGGCTATGTAGCGATGGCCGTCGTTGCGTTCTGACTTCAGGGCAAAGAACAGCGTCTCCTCCGGGAAAGAGAGGGAACGACTGTCGGTAAGAAGAAAGCCCACCGCCGTGGCGGCAGTGCCGTAGCGGTGAGCTCCTATGAGACTTGCAACTTTTTCTATGGAATAAGTCATATTATAATATGTATGTGTTCTCTTACTTGATGAAGAGCTTCAGCTTTGCGGACTTCATGCCTTCTGCCGACGCAGTGACCGTGACGGCAGAGGGGGCGACACCTGAACGCAGTATGGCGAGGCATGAACCCTTGTAGAGGCGGCGGCTGTCGGCGACGTTAAGTTCATCGGAATTGTGGTCGCCACTGCTGACTGCTGCCAGCGATGCGTCACCCGTCACGGTGAACTTCACCTCTCCTTGCGCCGTCTGCACACGCCTTCCCTTCTTGTCAACGGCAATGACGCGGATGTGTTGAAGGTCTTGTCCGTCCGCTTTCCATGCGTCATTGTCCGCCTCTATCTTCAAAGCCACAGCCTTACCGGTGGTCTCTATGCGGTGACGTGCCACCACTTTGCCACCTGTGCGGGCAACGGCTTCGCAGTAACCGTCCTGATATTCTATGCCGCTCCAGCGTATCTGGTTGCGCATCTTGGGGCTCTTCAAGTCGTTTTTCTTCACTCCGCAACTCTTGCCATTGACCAGAAGTTCCACCTCCTCGGCGTTAGTATAGGTGGTAATGTCAAGTTTTGTGCCCGGCTTGCGGTTCCAGTGGTCGCTCTGTCCGTCGTTACCCGTCTGCACTCCGTTCCACATTACGTCGCCCTTGGTATCTGTCACCGCTATGTGTACCACCGGTTCGTCGGGCTTGAAGAACGACCTCATGTAGTAAGCCTTAGGCTTTGGCTCCAGAGAAATGTCGAAAACGCCCTGCGCCCAGCCCTTTGCAGGCCAGCCCTGGCTTTCTCCCAGATAGTCTATCGCACCCCAGTAAGCCAGTCCTATGACCTTGTCGAGGTCCATGGCGAAGTAGTTTTCACCCATCGCCGCTACCGAAGCCTCGCTCTGGTAGAACGTCATCCAAGGGAAATTCCTGCCGTCTCCCGGGAAATACATATAGCGATAGTTATATGACTGCACGTCAGTGACCTTGGCAAGGTCGCATGGCAGTGAGTCAGTTTCCCAGTTTCTGTAACGCGGATGCATGGCAACAGTGACCTTTCGGCTGTTGTCGTAACGCTGAATGAGTGTCTTTTGCAGTTTATACATGGTCACTCCAAAGTCGTTGTAGGGCATATCGCTGTAAGATTGCAGTTCATTTCCCAATGACCACAACACCACAGAGGGGTGGTTTCTGTCGCGGGTTATGAACTCCTGAACGTGGTCTGACCACAGGTTCTGGTAGTGATTGCGCCCTGCTCCCACGTATTGGTCGTTCCATTTGTCATACAGTTCATCCACAACCAGTATGCCATTCTCGTCACAAAGGTCAAGGAATGACTCGGAATATGGGTTGTGTGACGTGCGGATATGGTTCATGCCATACTCCTTCATCAGCTTTATTCTCTTCTCCATAGCCCTCGGCAGCGCGGCAGCACCAAGCGCTCCGTTGGTGTGATGGTTGGCATAACCCTTCAAAAGCACCTTCTTTCCGTTGAGTTTGAGACCAAACTCCGGGCCGAACTCTACGGTGCGGATGCCGAATCGCTGTGATGTAACGGCGGCAACAGTGCCGTTCTCTCTCATCAACTCTATGCGAGCGGTGTAGAGGTTGGGGCTCTCACAATCCCAAAGCATGGGTGACTCTATGTCAAAGGCGGGTATAGCGAGTTCTTGTCCGCGCCTGTAATTGCGGTTACGCTTTATGTTATACACCTCGTTCTTCACCTGTTTGCCGTCCGGTGCGGTTATTATTACACGCATTGCCACGCTGTTTTGCTTGGTATTGCATTGCACATTCGCCGTGATGTGCACCGTCTTGTTGTCCGTTGTGGTGATATACAGGGGATGACGGAGGAAATATAGTTGCGGATCTGTATATACAAGACTCACGTCTCTGAACAAACCTCCACCGGTGTACCATCGTGATTGCTTAGGTTCTCCTGTGTTTGCATAAACAGCTATGGTGTTCTCTACGCCGTATTTTAGTTTGTTTGTCACGTCAATCTCAAAGCCAACGTATCCGTAGTCGGTGCCGCCCACGCGCTCACCGTTAAGATATACGTCTCCGTAATACATTATTCCCTGGAAGTCGAGCAACGCCCTCTTGCCTTTTTTAGAAGCCTCTGGCGTGATGGTCTTCACGTACCAACCTCCTCCCATCTCCTTGAATCCGCGGGCAGAAAGGCGACTTTTGATGTTGGCACCGGCGTCACTGTTGTCCGCTCTCTCGTCGGCAGAGGGAGAAACCCATGGTTGTTCTATCTGGAAGTCATGCGGAACGTTCACCTCTTTCCAGCCTTCCGCCTTGGCTTTCTGTACTGTTATGGCTGGTGACGTGCCCTCTCCGAGTTTAAACATCCACCCTCTGTCGAGGCAAATAGTATCCGACTGCGCTCCTGCCAGCAATGGTGTGGCTGCGCATGTGAGGCTAATCAACGAGGAATATAGTCTTCTTACTGTCATAATGTGGTATAGTTAGTGGTTAGTTATTTTCGTATCCTACTGCCATATCCTTTCGAATCCCCTGCTTATACTTATAATATTCTGTTGCACCGAGCAGGAAACAGCCCAGTCCGTAGTCGTCAAAGTCGGGCTCTTTCTCATAAGTTACGGGCTGACTTGACGCTGGTCTGTCACCAGTTCCCTGCACATAGCCAAGGAATCCGTCCTTATGCACACAGGAAGCAATGGCTTTCCACGCCTTTTCCATGGCCGGGGCATATTGTTTTTCCTTTAATATTCCGTGGCTAACGCCCCACGCCATGCCGTAAAGGAATAGTGCAGTACCGGTCAATTCCTTGCCGGCGAAGTCCTGAGAGGCAAGACTTACGTTCCAGAAACCGTCTTCACTCTGCAACGGGAGC
>CALYTD010000124.1 GCA_945486445.1 uncultured Prevotellaceae bacterium | reverse complement strand
AGAGGCTCTCCTTGTCAACGCGTATGCCCATGGAGGAGAGTTCAAATGAGCGTTCAAGCACTGGGTACCAGATGAGTATGTCGCCATTAAGACCGAGGTAACCGTCGCTGTTTGGTGTTGTCCAGTCGTCATAGTCTGGCGCACGGCCGTCGTGTTTCTCGCCGTTGCTGAGTTTTCCGCCTATGCCCATTACGAATACTGCGCCGTATTTCTTGCATATTGCGTCCTCACGTTCTTTTGGTGAGAGGTCAGGATACATTTGCAACAACTCCTCGCTGTGTATGAAATGTATCTCACGAGGGAGGAACGGTTTTATCTGTGGATAGGTCTCACAGGTAAGGTACTCGGTGCGCAGTATGGCGGAATAAATGCGATTTACCACATCTTTCAGGAATGTCAGCGTGCGCTGTGAGGCTGTCATTGAGGCTTCCCAGTCCCACTGGTCCACGTAGAGTGAGTGCAGATTGTCCAGTTCCTCGTCAGCACGTATGGCGTTCATGTCTGTATATATTCCGTATCCCGGCTCTATACCGTATTCGGCAAGCGTCAGTCTCTTCCATTTGGCAAGTGAATGTACCACCTCAGCCTTTTGGTCTCCAAGGTCCTTTATGGGGAAGGTGACAGCACGCTCTACGCCATTGAGATCGTCATTGATGCCAAGTCCCTGCAACACAAAGAGCGGCGCCGTGACACGACGCAGACGCAGTTCCGTGGAAAGGTTCTGCTGAAAGAACTCTTTTATGAGCTTGATACCCTGCTCCGTCTGCTTCAAGTCGAGTAAGGCTTTATAGTTCTTGGGTTTGATAAGTTTACTCATGTTTTGTTGTGTCTGTATTCTTATTGCGGTGCAAAGTTACTACTTTTTTATTAATTTGCAAACACAAAAGTACAGATATTTTACAAATAGCAAGTTTTTTAACGATTATCGTTACGTTTTGTCCGACAGTTTAGTTGTTTGGTTGTTTTGTGGTTTGGTTGTTTAGTTATTTGGTGGTTTGGTGGTTTGGTGGTTTGGTTACAGGATGTTGATGATTATTACTGCCGTTTCTCTTTGCAAACGACAAAATAACCAACCACCAAACAACTAAATAACCAAACCACCAAACCACCAAATAACTAAACAACCAAACAACCTTCTACCCCTCACGCATGAAGTCAAGGGCCTCTTCTATCTCTGCTTTCGTAGCGGTCTGGTTGATGCGAATGTCTCCTATGCCGCCAAGCAGGGTGAAGTTGATTGTGCCTGAGGTGTTCTTCTTGTCGTGTGTCATGAGTTCCAGCAGTTCGGCATAGTCGTTACAGGTTATGGGCAGCACTCCATACACATCACGGACATAGCGCACTGCCTCACGCATCACAATGGTGGGGAAGCCTGTCTTCACCGTAGAGAGATACAGTTCTGGTATCAGTCCGTATGCTACGGCATATCCGTGCAGTATTGGCTTGCGTCTCATTGCCCAGGATTCAAAGGCATGTCCCATGGTATGTCCAAGGTTAAGTGCCTTACGTAACCCTCTCTCGTGGGGGTCAGCCTGTACTATGCGTTCTTTCACCGCTACGGAATCAGCCACCATACGCTGCAACTGTCGCAAGTCAGGGCGTGTGATGTCGAAGGTGACAAGTTCGTCCCATAACTCCTGTGTGGAGATAAGACCGTGCTTTAACATCTCTGCATATCCGGAACGGAGGTTGGCATCGTCAAGGGTTTTAAGGAACATAGTGTTCAATATAACATAACGTGAATCGTTGAACACACCTATCTCGTTCTTCAATCCTCCGAAATTAATGCCTGTCTTGCCTCCCACGCTGGCGTCAACCATAGCCAGCAGCGTGGTGGGTATGTTGATAAAGTTCACTCCGCGCTTGAAGGTACTTGCGGCAAAGCCACCAAGATCTGTAACCATTCCGCCTCCAAGGTTTATGAGGAGCGAGTGCCTCGTGGCCCCACCCTGCCCGAGGCATTGCCATACGTGGGCTGTGCTGTCAAGTGTCTTTGCAACGTCCGTTGACTCTATTGTTATCACCTCCGCACCTTTCAGGCAGGGATATTGTTGTATTACGGGCAGGCATAACTGCTCTGTGGTTGTATCTGTGAGCACAAATACCTTATCATGCTCACACTCTTGTATGGCGGTTGTCAGTTCCGCCTCTAAATTCTGAGATAGTATTATTCGTTGATCCATTGATTCGTGGTTTAGTTTTTTAGTGGTTTGGTTGTTTTGTGGTTTGGTTGTATAGTTGTTTTGTTGCCGCTCAATTATGCTGTTTCTCCTGCGAGGAACTCATAATTCATAACTCATAACTAATAACTAAACGACTTCTCCTCACCTGCATAACTCTGCGCACACCTTGTCTTGAAATGCCTTTGCTGCACTGCTTTTCATCACACCTTGATTTATTATTGCAAAGCATAGTTCATGTCCCCCCGCCGTTGTGCAATATCCTGCCAGACTGCTGATGCCTGTCAGCGTGCCCGTCTTCGCACGTACATTTCCTGCGGCAGGCGTTCTGGCCATGCGTTTCTCTAATGTCCCGCTTTCGGCGGCTACGGGTAACGCTGGCAAGAGGTTGGAATAGATGTCGGTATTGTTGTAGGCATAACGCAGGAACGCCACCTCTATTTCTGCCGACACATAATTGTATAGTGACAGCCCTGACCCGTCAGCGAAACGATGCGGACGTCTGTCCATCCTCATCTTCTTCATCAGTGCCTCCATTACAGTCTTTGCCTTACGTGCCGTGGCAGGCTTTCCCTTTGTGAGGCCTATCTGGTAGAACAAGGACTCAGCGTAGAGATTGTCGCTTTCCTTCATCATGCGGTGTAGTATCTGCTCTATCGTGTGTGTCTGCACACATAACTCCCTTGCGTCACTGGGACAGGCTTTTGTGAGTAACTCACCCTCAAGACATATCCCTGCATCAGCAAGCACAGTGGCGAAGCGTGACAAAAGGTTATCCTTACGGCCATATACCAGAGGTGACAATACGGGGTTGTCATCGTCCCAGCACCACCCCTCGCCTGCCATGTCTGCATCTTTCATTGTCCTATCAGCATATACATTCCCTCGTATGGTGTCTATCCCCAACTCCTTCACCGCCATGGCGAACGAGCGGAGGTCATCATGTCCGAGGCGTGGGTCCATGCCTCCTATTATATATAGGTGTCCCTCCAAGGTCCTTATGCTGTCCCTCACCGTGCCAGTGTAACACAGGCGTGTCTTATACAGGTATGCTCCGCCCAGTTTGTCAAGTGCCGTCACGGCCGTAAGAATCTTCATGGTGGAGGCTGGACGTAACGTCTGTCTCTCGCCGTGGGCGTAGAGCACGGAATCATCGGTAAGGTCATATACCATCATACCGAGCTGTGATGTCTCAAGCATACGGCTCGTGGCAATGATACTGTCAATGTTTGCCTGCAAGCACTGTGGCCACGGCAGCGATGACTGCGGTGACATACGCAGGGTATCAACCTCTACGGTGTCGCCAACATTGTCACACACCACAATGCTGTCCCCCTGCTGCCACACCGAAAGCGTGTCAACAGTAACGCCATGTGACGCCACAGGCTGCAATGCCAGCAGTGCCAGCAGCAGCAGTAACGCCGTAGCAGACAATAGGCGGTTACCTCTTGTCATAGGCATGATGAGGATAATCCGTGGTGTAATGCAGTCCGCGACACTCCTTGCGCTCTATCGCCCAACGAGTAATGAGGTAACCCACGTTAATCATATTGCGCAACTCACAGATGTCACGACTGGCATAAACATGTTTGAAGAGAGCTTCCGTCTCCTCATACAGCACGTCAAGCCTGCGCCATGCACGCATCAATCGCAGATCTGAACGCACTATGCCAACATAGTTCGCCATTATCTGTCCAACCTCATGCACGCTCTGCGTTATAAGCACCTTTTCCTCGTTAGACAGCGTTCCTTCATCGTTCCACTCCGGCACCATAGTATTGAAGTCATATTCCTCCACATGTTCCAGTGAGTGACGTGCTGCCGTGTCAGCATACACCACCGCCTCTATCAGCGAGTTGGAGGCAAGACGATTACCGCCATGCAGCCCCGTGCAAGCACATTCGCCGATGGCATAAAGCCGTTTGATACTGGAACAACCGTTCAGGTCCACTTTTATGCCACCACACATATAATGCGCAGCAGGACGCACGGGGATATAGTCCTTCGTGATGTCAATGCCTATGGATAGACATTTCTGGTAGATGTTTGGGAAATGGTGACGCGTCTCCTCTGCGTCCTTATGCGTCACATCAAGGCACACATGGTCAAGACCGTGTATCTTCATCTCCTTGTCAATGGCACGGGCCACAATGTCACGCGGGGCAAGCGACAGGCGCTCGTCATACTTCTCCATGAACGTCTCACCACTGGGCAGGCGCAGTATGCCTCCATACCCTCGCATAGCCTCTGTTATAAGGTATGCCGGGTGTGTCTCCCCGGGGTGATACAGTGCCGTAGGGTGGAACTGCACAAACTCCATGTCTGCCACCGTACCCTTGGCACGATACACCATTGCCTCACCATCACCCGTGGCGATGATGGGGTTGGT
>CALYTD010000123.1 GCA_945486445.1 uncultured Prevotellaceae bacterium | reverse complement strand
CTCCATGTGAACACGCAGCCGTTCAGCCTGTCAGCATCAGAGCCGGGGCAGTCTGCCGAATAAGGACTGCCGTCTGCTGGGTGCTTGCAGAGGTTGCGCTGGGTCTTCGTTGACAGCAGCATGAACTGTCCGCGGAGCATATCCTGCCATACAAAGTCCTCCGCCAGCGAGGCGTCTTCGGTAAAGCGCACATCGCCAGAGAGCCCTTGACCCGCTATATATACGTAGCGTCCGTCAGCGCAACGCAGGTTCACCCTGCCGTCACCCTTGCCTGTCACGGTGAACTGTGCCTGCTTGCTGCCAGCCTGTTTGCTGCCCTTGTGTGTGTCGTGCATCAGTCCGTGCGGCATGGCATACATCAGGTTGCCGCCAGCAAGGTTACTGATTGTGATGGTCTTGCCGTAAGGTATGTTTGCAGAGCGGTCTGCAAAGGGCTCCTCCACGGTGAAGTCGTCAAAGTCAGCGTAGCCACCCTTCTCGCTTTCTGTATTAAATGAGAAGAGTGCCAGGCGTGCGCCCTGGAACGTTTTGAGCTGATAAGAAGAGTGTAGCGTCTCGCCTATCTCTGTCCATGACTGCCCGTCAAGGGAATATGAGTACCTTATCTCGCACTTGTCATAGTCGCCCCACACGCGTAGCCACACCTTGTTCTGCTCCAATCGGCATACGTCCTCCCTGTTTTTGTTCTGGTCATACCACCGCAGTGACAGTTCCTTGCCACTTTTTACCACACCGAGTGTGGAGTAAGGCATATTAA
The DNA here is from genome assembly GCA_945486445.1 of uncultured Prevotellaceae bacterium. GTDB lineage: Bacteria > Bacteroidota > Bacteroidia > Bacteroidales > Bacteroidaceae > Prevotella. The sequence continues at coordinate 3,822 of CALYTD010000123.1, read as the reverse complement.
GTATTCCCAGTCCGGCGTTGTCTCCGCTTTTCAGTCGTGAAGCGTCAAGGGTCACGGTGACCGTTGATACCGGTCCTATGGCGCGCTGTGTGAGGGTGTTTTTAGCCCACAGGAACTGTTTGGCAGCCATGCTGTGCAGTCTCAACACGCCTTTCTTCTCTGTCAGTGACCACTTGCTGTCAACGGGGTTGTGGTTCCATTGCCATATCGGTTTCAGTGTTTTCCCGCTGAAATCGTCACATCTTGCGTAAGGAGCACGTGGCTCTTTCACGCTGTTGTTGGGCTTGAACCATGTCCGTGGGGTGCGGCCGAGGTTCTTTTCCAGTCCGAAGTACGGCCATCCGTCAACCCATGTCACGGGTGAGAGGCACGTGGTGCGTCCCACAGCGTTGAAGTCTTGCATGGAGACTCCCCACCAAGAGCCGTCGGTTGCCTGCACTATGCCGCCCTGATGTATCGTTGCCGCTGACAGTCTGTTGCCTGATGGGCGGTTCTGTACGTACTTGAATCCGTCCTCAGGCACCCTGCTACCCAGGCTGACATTGCCCGTAAGCCATGTTGAGGCGTAGCCGAATGACTCGCGTGCGCTTATCACACAGGTCTCGTAAGGGCCGTAGATGTTCTTTGAACGGGCGCACTGCATGCGGCCCATAGGTGAGTAATCGGCTGAGAGGATATAGTACATACCGTTTATCTTGTATATGTGGTGTCCCTCGCCCATGGCGTTGCCGTCCTTTATTATCACCCGTGAGGAACCCTCTACCGGCCCGCTGAGGTCGGGTTTCAGTTCTGTGCACGTCACGTTGCCGTACTTATGTATGGCATATACCTTGCCGTCGTCATCGAAAAGCACAGACAAGTCGTAGATGTCTCCCGGTATTTCGATGTGTTTCCACGGCCCTTTGGCGTTGTCGGAGATGTATGCTTGCAGACCGTGACCGTTAATGTTGGAGAAGACGTAGAACTTGCCGTTGTGGTATCTGATACACGGTGCCCAGATGCCTTGGCCGTAAACCTCTTTCCCTTTGTCAAGGTTGAAGTCGGGGGAAGCACCGTCGAACCTGTCAAAGCAGTAGGAGAGGAACTCCCAGTTCACAAGGTCTGTGGAGTGAAGCACCACCACTCCCGGCACGGTGTGCATGGTAGTGCCAGCAAGATAGTAGTCGTTGCCCACGCGAATGATGTCGGGGTCGGAGAACTCATCATAGAAAAGGGGGTTGGTGTAGGTGCCGTCGCCGTTGTCGGCGCTCCATGATTTACCTTTCGTACATTTCTCCTGACCGTTAGCCAACGCTGTGGAGAGGGTGAGGAGCAGTGCGGTTAGAAACAGTTGTACTTTCATTTCGATATAGGTTTGTTATTTATTTACCTCTGGTGTAGCCGTCCCCACTGCTGCGGCGAACAGTGTGGCAAAGTTAGAAAAAATATCGCATACGTGCAAATATTTTCCAGTTCTAAGACCGTTATCCCCCTAATTTGGAACAATATAACAAATTATTGGTATGGAACGGCAAGCGTATCCTTTTGCCGGCGAGCCCCCTGTGTCTCACCGCCGTTTCATGGTTATGCGGTGATTAGGTGCCGATGGCGTTGTAATCAGGTGCTAATTGCGTTGTAATCAGGTGCTAATTGTTTTACTATTAGATGCTGATTAACCTATACCCCACAGCCTACTACCTCCCAACCCACAACCTACTACCTCATAAACTACAACCCAACACCTCATAACCTACAACCTACTACCTCCCAACCTACAACCTTTTTAATTGGTTGTGCGGCCTGTTGCGCTTGTTTTGAATCCCCGGGGGGTGGCAGAAAATGAGCAAACAGGCGAAGAGAGATGAGTAAGAAGACGGAAAAACAACGGCGGGGGAGAGTAAGAAAAAGGGGCGCGGACCGTGGTATCACCGTGTGGTCTGCGCCCTTGCTGTTGTTATGTGCGTGTAGTTTGTTGTTATTGCAGGTCTTGGAACTTAGCTATTCCGCGTATCATGTGTCGCAGGGAACTGAGCAGTTCCTGTGACTCCTGCACTATGAGCAGGAATAATGTCATAGACTCTATGTTGAGTTGGCTGCGCTGTATGTCGTCAATCACCTTCTTGCGATATACTGACAGCGATGCTTGCAGGCTCATGGCGTCTGCTCTCAGCGTGTCAGCGATGGACATATTGCCGTTGGTGAGGTACTCACCCGTGCGGCGGTATATCTTGAGTATCTCGTTGCGGTAGTTCATAAAGGAGGTGATGTAACCGTTGTCTATCGGCAGGAAGTTGTTGCCCACGTGCTCACGGCAGGGCTCGTTGATTCGTTTCAGACAGTAGAGCATCTGCTCCACGGAGTTGTTCCCAAGGAAATACCACGTGTTTCGCTCCATTGCCAGAATGGGGTTTACCTTCCTCAGACCTATTATCTCACGTCTGCGCTGTCGTTTCAGGTCGTTGCGCTCCTCCTCAATCCTTGATGTCGCGCGTTTCAGACGGCGGTATTCCTCACGGAAGAAGGCGTCTGTCACGTCCTCGTAGGTTTCTGCCACGAAGCGCAGGTGCATGTCATTGCTCAGGCGTATGTGCTTACACAGCATGTCCCAGCGCTTGTTCTCGTTGGGTTCACGTAGCATCTTGCGGAACACTACGTCGTTTTCACGCTCCAGGGTCTTCTTCTTTGAGTATGCGATGTTGCTTTTTATCAGCAGCACCACTGCCACTACCACTGCCAGGAGCATTGCTACGAACTTGCCGAAGAACATGAGGTTGGTGATGAGGTAACACATTATGAAGGCTGCTCCGGCGGTGATGAACCAGCCACCTATCACTGACAGCACGCCTGTTATGCGGAATACGGCACTCTCGCGGCTCCATGCACGGTCGGCAAGAGAGGCACCCATGGCCACCATGAAGGTGACATAGGTGGTGGAGAGAGGCAGTTTCAGCGAGGTACCGAGGGCTACGAGCAGTCCGGCAACAACGAGGTTGACCGCTGCACGTATGTGGTCAAAGGCGACACCCTCTTCAAGTGTGGCGGCGTCGGGGTTGAAACGTGAGTCTATCCAGCGGCCTACGGGAGCGGGAATGATGCTTGACACCTTGCTGGCAAACTTCACTGTGTTGCGCACAAGCATACGTGCCACGGCGGAAGAACCGAACATCTCGTCGCCTTCATCGCGCCTGCTGAGGTCCACACTGGTCTTAACCACGTTCTGGGCCTTCTTGGAGAACACCAGAGAGAGTACCATCACCACTCCGGCAAGCACCAGATAGACCATCGGGGTCTTGGCACTCTCCATGAGACTTGTCATCATAAAGCCGTAAGGGCTGTCCCCACCGTTGGCCATGTAGTCGTTATACGCCTCCAAACCCGTCAGCGGTACGCCGACAAAGTTGACGAGGTCATTGCCCGCAAAGGCCATTGCAAGGGCGAATGTGCCTAAGAGAACCACGAATTTAAGTACTGGTACGCGCAGCGCGCTTAGCAAAGTCATAATCAATGAGAACGCTGCTATGCCGCCACCTATTATATACCATGTGTTGTTTGCTATTAATGCCTTTGCCTCCGGGGTCATCAGCGTGGTGCTTTTAAGGCCGTTTATCAGCAGGAACCATATAATACTGGTCACGGCGAGGCCTGAAAAGATACCTATTTTCAATGAGCTGCTGGTGAGACCACCCATGTTTCCCGATGCGTCGGTGGTCTTTCCGTTGACACGGTAGGTGAAGGTGAACACCAAACGGGCTATCCACTGCACCAGCGTACCAACCACAAAGGCTATTCCCACGCTGAGGAATATGCCGAGAATAACGCTCAACGCCTTCTCCGTGTTGAGCA
>CALYTD010000122.1 GCA_945486445.1 uncultured Prevotellaceae bacterium | reverse complement strand
GTGGTGACAACAGGGTCTGATTGGCACCTCTCCGCGGCATCATCACTGACAAGTGACGTCTCGACATCATACAGATAGCCGTATCCCCACGACCAGAAATGCAGTCCGCCAGTGCGCTTTTCCGCACGGAGGGTGGCCGTTCCATGAGCCGGTATGACGACATCCGCACCCTCAAAGCGGCACAGTTCACTGCCGTTCTTCTCGCGAACGATGACGTTAAGGCGGCGCGTCACGACCTTGTCGGTCTCATTCCGCACCTGACTTTCGGCGCAGATGGTTACCTTGCGGCCGGGTATGTCATAGTCCTTACCATATATATATGTGCCCGTGGTGCCGAGATTGGAGAACAGGGGCAGCGTCTGATAGACGTCACTGCACACGTGCAGCTTCACATTCTTGGGCAGACCGCCGTAGTTTACGTTAAAGGCTCTGGTGTGCCACTGGAACTTTGACTTTGTGGCCTCTTCCTCATAGTCCCAGGAGTTGTCCGTGCGCACCTCCAGAAGGTTCTTTCCTTCTTTCAGCCATGGGGTGAGATCGAAGCCGAATGCCATGACACCGTTCTCGGAAATGCCAAGCCTGTGTCCGTTGAGAAATACCTCCGCAGCCTGCCGCGCGCCCTCGAACTCAATGAAAACACGCTTGCCGCGGGCAGAGGCAGGCAACTGAAACTGTTTGCGATACCACACCTCGGCGGTGGAAGTCTCGTATGTCGAGAGGCAGAAAGCCTCATCCTCATTCCACGCATGAGGCAGGGTGACGGTCTTCTTATGCTTGTCTATGCGCCAGCCTGAGTTGAAATTATATGTCTCACGCGCCTTAACCGCTAACATAGAGAGCAGTGTCAAGGCCAGAATGAATATTCTTCTCTTCATAGAGGTTTATGTTTTATAGGATAGAAAAATCTTTAGTGTCACCGTCAGCATGGCTCATGAGTTGCATGAGATGACACGTAAATGGCACCGACTACACCTGCTTATAGGCGTAATCAGTGCCATTGTCTATATGGAAATAATCTTCATGTTTCAGCCAAAAGGTGTCGATGGACCACTCCGGCAGACCTTAATAGCCGGCCTTGTAGCCGTCACGCTCCATCTCAAGGGATGCCCAGATGAACGGACCTACACCCTTTGCATCGTTGTCGCGGATGGGTTCAGACATGTAATAGTCGAAAGAACCGTCACGGTTAGGGCTCTTGTTGGGACCAAGTCCGCTGACAGCGCAGCAGCGTGTGAGGGAGATAGTCTTGTCATCATTAACCTTTATGAAGTTCTTTATGATGCCGTTATATGCCTTAACGCCCGCAGCCTTAAAGTCAATGTCAGCGGCTCCCGCGGCCTTAGCAGCCTCGCAGAGCGGTGCGGACTTCACACCGGCAGCCCAGTTGTCCTTTGTAGGCAGGTAACCAAGGCGCGCTCCCTTCAACAGACAGTAGGCAAACATGCTGGAAGCGGTGGCTTCGAGATAGTTACGGTCATCTTTCACGTCCATGACATCATACCATACACCGGACTTCTTGTCCTGATATTTCACCACAGCGGTCATGGCCTGCTGCAGCATGTCAATGACTTCACCGCGACGCGCGTAGTTCTCAGGCAGGGCATCGAGTATCTCTACCATAGCCATAGTGAACCATCCCATTGCTCTTGCCCACGTATGCTTTGACAATCCGGTCTCTTTGTCAGCCCAGAACATGGAGTGTGTCTCGTCCCAAGCGTGCTTCCAGAGCCCGGTCTTGGCATCATACGTGCGCTTGAAGGTCTTTCCTATCTGGTCAACAGCATCGTCATAGTATTTTACAGCTTTCTTTTCGCCGCGCAACTCCTCTGCGCCGAGAGTGTAGAAAGGCAGTCCCATGAATATGCCATCAAGCCAAACCTGATTGGCATAGATGGCTTTGTGCCACCATACGCCCTCTTTCGTGCGGGGTTGTTTCTCTAATTGCTTGAAGAGTGTCTGCAAAGCAATGTCAGAACCCTTGTGGGGGAAAAGGCGGTTGCAGCGCAAAATAAAGCGTGCGGTGCGCACATTGTCAAGGTTGTAGTCCGCAAGTTTATAGCCAGTTATCTCTCCCTTCTCGGTAATCATCTTCTTGGGATACTCCACCACGTAGTCCTTGAAGATAGGATTCATGTATGCCTGATAAGCATCGAGTATGCCTTCCAGTTCAATACCCATCACATAACTCCACTTTCCGTTAGGTCTCTTGGCAGGATCAGTGAAGTCAAGGTAATAAGGTTGCGGCACTCTCTGTATCTCACTCCATGCCATCCACTCAGAATAATGACTGAATGGTGGTTGTGATAGCACCAACTCACCGTTGATACGGAGGTTGTCGAAGTTGATATCATGGCTTTTTCCTGTGCGGCGCACTTTCTCATCGGTTACTCCGTTGAACGTACAGTTCTTTACATTTATATTATATATGTTGTCGTAATCGTCCAGTCCGTTGAGCAAGATGCCGTATTTTGACTTCTGGCAGGTCACGTTCTCCATATAGACATTGCGCACAGTGGGTATGAAACCGCGCTTGGCACGCTCTTTAGGCTCATACACAAGGTTGATGCGCAGCACCGCTTCACGGCACTGTCCCACCTTAATATTACGCATATATACATTCTCTGTCACTCCACCACGGCATGTATTGGTCTTTATTCGCAGCACACGGTCGAGGTTAGGAGAGTCCATCTCGCAGTTTTCCGCAAATATATTTCTCACTCCCGCGCTGATTTCAGAGCCGAGAACCACGCCACCGTGACCGTCAGCCATGGTACATCCTCTCACGATAATGTTCTGTGAGGGCACTGGTGTGCGCCTTCCGTCAGCGTTACGGCCACTCTTTATGGCTATGCAGTCATCGCCTGTCTTGAAGTAACAGTTCTCTATCAGCACGTCTTCACATGATTCCGGGTCGCAGCCATCGCCGTTAGGTCCGTCGTTTATGACCTTAACGCGGCGCACAGTAATGTTCTTTGACAGCGTAGGTGTTATCACCCAGAACGGTGAACGCAGCATGGTAACGTCCTCGATGAGTATGTTCTTGCACTCATAGAAGTTCACAAGCTGTGGGCGCATGCCGTGTCCTTTGCCGAAGATGCGCTCTTCTGTCGGCACTCCGAGGTCTGACATCTGCAACAGGGTGTTGCGGTTTGACAGAGTATTGCCAAGTGAGTCCTTGCCGAAACGGTCGTCTCCAAACCATGGCATGGCCTGACTCTCCGGGGTTTTGCCTTTCTCAAAGCCGTATTTCACGGCTCCGCACCACTGCCACCAGGTCTCGTTCTCGCCGTTACCGTCAAGTGTTCCCTCGCCGCTTATGGCTATATTCTCTGCCTGGTAGGCATATACACAGGGTGAATAGTTCATCAAGTCCAGTCCCTCCCAGCGTGTTTTGACAAGTGGATAGAGGTCTGGATTGTATGCAAAAAGCACTACCGCATCCTTTTCCAGACGCAGATTGACGTTGGATTGCATACGTATCGCGCCGGTATTCCATGTTCCTGCCGGCACCACAACCACGCCACCGCCTTTCTTAGAGCAGGCTTCTATGGCGGCATTTATTGCCTTCTGGTTCTTGGCAGCGTCAGCCTTGACCGATGCTCCGTATTTTGTAATGGGGTAAGTCTTGTCCTTGAATGTCGGGGCTACGATGCGGCTCTCTATCTGTCGGTACAGTGTCTCGTCCCATCCCTGAGCATTGACAGTGGCAACGGCCACCAATGCCATTAGTAAGTTAAGTAGTTTCTTCATTAGGTTGTAGTTTTTTGTTAGTTAGTGATTAGCAAGTCACCGTGTCTCTGCCTTTCCCTTCTGGGTGGAAAAGGTAGAGAACGGGCTATTAGTTTTATTCTTCTGCAGGCTTCATGTTGGTATATACCGTCTGCACATCGTCGAATTCTTCGAGTTTTTCTATCATTTTGTCTATGGTAGCACGTTGTTCTTCGTCAACGTCTTTCAGGTCATTGGGGATGTATGTGAACTCTCCGCCGATGTCTTCAAGGCCTTTGTCTTCCAGGAAGTGCTGTATTTGTGCGTATGACTTGGGGTCACCGTAGATAGAGATAGTGGTCTCGTCTTTCTCTTCATCGTAGTTTTCGTCGAACTCGTCGTCCACATTGTAGTCTATAAGTTCAAGTATCAGGTCGTCCATGTCTATGTCTTCTTTCTTTTTGAAAGTAAAGACGCACTTGTGATCGAACAGGAATGACAGTGAGCCAGTGGTTCCGAGGTTGCCTGAGAACTTGTTGAACACGGAGCGTACGTCTGCCACTGTTCTTGTGGTATTGTCTGTTAGTGTGTCCACAAATACCGCTATTCCGTGGGGACCATATCCTTCGTAGGTTACTTCTTTATAGTCTGACTGGTCTTTTCCTAATGCGTTCTTGATGGCACGTTCTATGTTATCCTTCGGCATGTTTTCGCGTTTGCACGTTGCTATGATTGAGCGCAGTGTTGGATTTGTCTCTGGTTCTGGTCCACCTGCCTTTACTGCTATTGCTATCTGCTTGCCAAGACGTGTGAATGTCTTTGCCATGTGTCCCCAACGCTTTAACTTTGCGGCTTTACGGTATTCAAATGCTCTTCCCAT
>CALYTD010000121.1 GCA_945486445.1 uncultured Prevotellaceae bacterium | reverse complement strand
ACATACTCGCCACGGTGCTGATGTTCGTAGTGCTATTCTCCACGGGGTCAGAATCAAGCGGATACATAACACCATTCATAGGCAGCTGTATATGGTACTGCTGCGTACCTTGGCAGCGTGGAAAGGGGGACACGGCACTGCTCATTGTGGTGTTCATAATATCATCAATGTCACCCAGCGACCTGTTTCCGGCGTTCATAAGACGAGACTATATACAACCATACGCACTGAAAGCACTGCCAATAACACTGGTATGGCTGCGTCTTTCCTTTGAACTTATGACCAAAGACTACACAGAAAAACAGGAAGTAACAAACTAAGAAAGAAGAGATATGATACTACTCAGCTTTGACACAGAGGAGTTTGACGTGCCACGAGAGCACGGAGTAACATACGATACCCTGACAGAAGGCATGGAAGTGTCACGCTACGGCACACTGCGCATACTGGACTGCCTTAAAGAATGTGGAGTGAAAGGCACCTTCTTCTGCACCACTAACTTTGCAGAAAACGCACCAGACGTGATGAAACGCATAATAGATGAGGGGCATGAAGTAGCGGCACATGGTTGCGATCACTGGAACCCGAAGCCCGAAGACGTGATAAACTCAAAGCGGACTCTGGAACAAATAACGGGGAAAAAGATAATGGGGTACCGCCAACCAAGAATGTTCAAGGTAGATATAGCCGAACAAGCACGGCAGGGTTACGCCTACAACGCATCACTAAACCCCGCCTTTATACCAGGCAGATACATGCACCTTAACACCCCACGAACATGGTTTATGCAAGAGGGAGTAATGCAAATACCAGCCTCCGTCACACCAATATTGAGGATTCCGATGTTCTGGCTGTCGCTGCATAACTTCCCATTGTGGCTCTACAAGGCACTGATGCACCGGATAATAAAACACGACGGGTACTTCAACACCTACTTCCACCCATGGGAATTCTACCCGCTCAGCGAACACCCAGAACTGAAAATGCCATTCATCATAAAGAACAATGCAGGCGAACCAATGTACAACCGCCTCAAAGAGATAATAAAAGACCTGCTGTCAAGAGGAGAAACATTCGCAACTTACAGCGAGTTCTGTAACACAAGAAAACAAAATAACGTATAAAACATGATATTCGTAAGAGACAAGGGACAGATGTGTAACAACATCTTACAGTACGCCCACGTATATGCCTGGGCCAAAGAGAACCACAGGCATAGCATGTCCATGCGCTTCGCATACAAGTATCAGTACTTTAAGATATGCAACATGAAGAACCATAACTTCCTCATGTACATCTCAGGAAAGTACGGAGCGAAGTACAAGATACTGCCAGTAATAACATACGACCTCGGAGAAGAGGGCAAAGCAGAGAAAGAGGCGTTCACCCTGTGCCACAAAAACGTTATCATTGAGGGCTGGGGAGTAAGGTATTACGACCTGTTCCTGAAGTATAAGCAGGACATACTGGAACTGTTCGACTTCAAAGAGGAGATACATCACAAGATAAACAACCTGCTGTTGGAGACCTCTGACGATGATACCGTCAAGATAGGTGTACACATACGCCGCGGAGATTACCAGACATTCTTCAACGGTATATACTTCTTTTATGACTATGCATTCCTGCATTACATCAAGCAGACAATGGCATTGTTCCCCGGACGGCGGTTCTCCGTTTATATATGTGGCAACGATCCCGCCCTGAACCAGCAGTACTACATAAATGCTTTGCCTGAGGCCAAGATAGTATTCCCTAACGGTAATGCGGGAGAAGACCTCTGCATACTCTCCGAATGCGACTACATCATAGGGCCACCAAGTTCTTATTCCCTCGTGGCCACCATGTACGGCAAGGCAAAACTGCACTGGATGATAAGTGACAACGGCCACATCACACTGGAAGACTTTAAGGATTTCGACACGCTTTTCCGCACATTCGACAGTTATTGGATAAATCCCCCAAAGCCGAAGAAGAAGGTTCTCTTCCTGATCAGCCGCTTTTTGGACGGCGGAATAGACACGGTGCTGGTGGAATACATCAACAATCTCTGCACACTCACGAACCACAAGATCTCACTTGGCGTGATGTTGAAGATGCAGGAGTTTGAAGTTTTCGCCAAAAGACTGCCAAGTAACATCAACATCTTCTACCTTGTGCAGAACAATCTGCTCACATGGTACAAGAAACGCAGCATCATTGGCAGGAGCAAGGGCATCAGTGTCTTTGACGAGATATTCCTCAACCCGATACGAAGGCTTCTCACTATCATCAGACTCAGGCAGAAATGCAAGCAGTTTGACGTCATCATTGACTTCGATTCCACGTTCGGTTCCATGATAAGCACAAAGACAAAGGCAAGGAAAATATGCTTCTTCCATTTCAGTTTCGCAACAGAACTGAAACGAGACACCAGGCACATGAAACGCAGACTGGCCAACATGAAGAAGTTTGATTACGTTGTTACACTCAGTAACGCTATGCTTAAAGAGGCACAAAACATAGCACCCGACCTGAAAGGACGCCTTGTCAGGATATACAACTCCATCAACCTGCACCGAATATTGGTGCAGGCCAAGGCACCAGTTGATGACCCTCGCATCAATAACCACTACATTCTCGCCGTGGAACGGTTAGAGGAAACACAGAAAGATATTACCACTCTTGTGGAGACTTACGCCATGTTGAAGCGGAGAGACAGTCAGAAAAACATACCGCCACTATATGTTATAGGAGAAGGGAAAAGCCGTAACGACATAGAAAAGCACATAAAGATGCACAATCTGGACGAAGACATCATACTGCTTGGCTTCATTGAGAACCCATATCCATGGATGGCGAAGGCACAACTGATAGTTCACAGTTCTAAGTTTGAAGGTCTTCCCACGGTACTTATTGAGGCTTTGATGCTTAATAAACTGATAGTCTCAAGCGATTGTCCTACTGGTCCGTCAGAGATATTGAAGGACGGAAAGGCGGGAGTACTCGTACCGGTAGGTGATGTAGAGGCTTTCGCCAACGCCATAGAGCGCACGTTGCAAGACAAACAGTTGCAAGGCAACCTGCTACATGAGATTAAAAGGCACAAAAAGACGTTCATGGCAGAGAAGAATATATCCACCCTTGAACAGTTATTCTAACGAGGTTATAACATATAAACCACCAAAATGATTTCTATTGTTATCAATACTTACAACGCCGAGCGGCATCTTGCCAAGGTTCTTGATTCCGTAAAGGACTTTGACGAGATAGTGATTTGCGACATGGAGAGTACCGACAGCACCCTCGAAATAGCCCGGCGGTACGGTTGCAAGGTTGTGACCTTCCCGAAAGCGGGGCACGCCATCGTTGAGCCCGCCCGCAACTTCGCCATCCAGTCGGCCTCAAACCCGTGGGTACTTGTGGTTGATGCCGATGAGGTAGTACCCAAAGCACTGCGCGAATACCTCTACCGGCAGGTGTCACTGCCCTGCCCTCCTGACGGCATCTATATCCCTCGCCGCAACTATTTCATGGGAACTTTCATGCACTCCCTGTATCCTGACTACATACTTCGCTTCTTCCGCAAGGACAAGACGGTGTGGCCTCCGGTCATACATGTGCAGCCTGAGGTTGCCGGCAACGTCATACGCGCCCCGAAAAACAAGGGACTGGCGTTTGAGCACCTTGCTGATGACAGTCTCTCTGACCGGCTGCGCAAGACTGATACTTATACTGATTACGAGTGCGAGAAGAAGGCTGGAAAGCGTTACGGAGTGCTGGCGTTCCTCTTCCGACCCACACACCGCTTTGTGAAGAGTTATATATTGAAGGGCGGTTTGCGTGATGGCTTCCCCGGCTTTATCTATGCTTGTCTTGAAGCCACATACCAAATAGTGATGATGGGGAAGATAAGAGAGAGGCGTTAATCCCTGTATCGCACCCTATTTCCCTACTGTTCCTATGTCGTCATACAGTTTCTGCAGATAGGCTTTGGCATCAGGCAGCATCTCGTTGCAGGCGGAATCGCCGCTATGTGCCGCCACATGGGCAGACGTATTGTCATAAATCACATAGTTGTCACCCTCCACCAAGCCCATGGCATCAGGGAAAGTGAAGAAAGCGAAGTGCCGTATGGTGTCATCAAGCATATCTTTTGAATACGTGAACTCGGCATGCGGCAGTCCCAATATGCCCAGTACCGTGGCACAAATGTCTATCTGCGAACCTGTCGCGGTCACCTTTCCCGGCTCTGCCACCATGCCGCCCAGCATAACCATAGGTATCTCATATCGCCACAACTGGTAGTTGTCAATCTGTGGAGGATAGGCTCCAAGGTGGTCAGGAACTATCACCACAAGCGTGTTCCGCCAGCAATCGCGCGCCTTCAAGGCCTCAACAAACTGCCCGAGACAGTGGTCGGCATAGGCAAAGGCGTTTAGTGCCGGGTCCGGCAGCCTCTTATAGTCCGGCACATCAAAGGGTTCATGGCTGCTACTTGTCATAAACACCTTCAGGAACGGCTTGTCATTCTGCGCCGTCTCCTTGTCTATATCCTCCAATATGCGGTCAAACACAGTGCCGTCAGGCACTCCCCACTTGCCAGTGCTTTGCTTTGCGGG
>CALYTD010000120.1 GCA_945486445.1 uncultured Prevotellaceae bacterium | reverse complement strand
GGAGGAAGGCGAGACACCGGAAGAAGCCCTGAAACGCGAGATACGTGAGGAACTGGCCACGGAGATTGCCATAAAAAAGTTCCTCACAACGGTGGAGCACGACTATCCCAAGTTCCACCTCACGATGCACTGCTATATATGTAAGGTTATCAGCGGCAGGCTGACGCTATTGGAACACGAGGCGGCAAGATGGCTAAGCGCAGAGGAACTAACCGCCGTGAAATGGCTTCCGGCAGACAAACCCGTCATAGAGATGCTGAGGACAACCAATTATTGAACTCCACCCAGCCATCGGCAGGCGGCAATGGATGCGCAAAAGGAATGGGGCTATACGGTATAAGGCAACATCCACTACCTTACCCAACCTTCTGGGCAAGCAAAGAAAAAAAACGGAGAAAAACTTGCAAGAATCAAACTTTTTTGATAATTTTGCCACCGGATTATAACAATGTTGCAGCACGGGACACCATAGTGAGCATGTTACCGGAGCAATATATACAAATTATTATATAGAGGAATTCCCTTCGCACTGCATTTTTATTGACCAATTTAATAACTTAATTACTAATCACAAAACTAAAATCACAATGCGAAAAAACGTTTTACCCCCCCCTATTGCTCATAACAATAGGCTTGTTGATGTCTATTAATCTGCTGGCGGCGAACTATGCAGTCACAGCAACACGAGAACTATCAAAAGACAACAAGACTTCGAAATGGAGTTCTCTGGTTTGCAACAACAGCAATTATATCCAAGGTACAGATATAACAGCGGAAGGCGATGGGTTGTATTTCGAGTCCAATGGTGCAAAGATAACGCTTAATGGCGATCCATCACAATGCAACATTAAGGCTAATGCGATTATGTATGTGGAAGTTCCCTCTGCTGGTGCGGCAGGAACCATACTCTTTACAGGTTCCAATAATAAAGATCGCCTTCTGACAACCAATACAGGTACAAAAATAAACAATTTCGAATCTGCTAAGTTCACATCAGACGATATTATTCCTATCAATAATGGTTATTATATTAAGTTGAAAAGTGAATCCGACTTTAAGTTCGGAACTGTGACTGTCACCATAACCAATGGCGATGCTTATCCCTCCCCACTCGACCAACCCACCATATCAATAGACCTTGAGGGCAATGTGACCATTACAACCGTACCTAAAGCCATAAAAACTGTATATACTACTGACGGCACCATACCATCAGTAACAAATGGAACAGAATACACCGCTTCTTTCAAGGTAGAGGACGGCATTACAGTCAAGGCTGTATCAATTGGCAATGGCAAAGAATACAGTAATTCCAGCATCTGTTCCAAACAGTTTTTCGGCAACATAACAGTAGCAGCACCTACATTTACAGTAATCAATGGTACAGTAGCAATAAATACAACCACAATAGGTGCGAAAATTCAGTATAGTACAGATGGAAGCACTTATAAAGATTACACCTATCCAATCACATTCTTGTCAAACGGAACAATCTATGCAAAAGCCACACGAGAAGGATCTACTGATTCTGGCATATCTTCCGCAACCGTATCTGTAATCCCAGCCAAAGAAGGGACATCAACAAAAATCCTCGGTTTCAATGAGCCTAGTGGCACAAACAATTGGGAATACATGACATCAAACGATAAAAAATACGGAATCAAAGGTAAAAAAGGAACAGAAGAGGATGGTTGGTCTTTGTGGATTTCGCCAAATTCTAGTAATAGTTATGACAAAGGTATAAGCGGAGACGCTAGTAAAAATAGCACATATCAAATAAATGGCACTGCCTATAAATATATAAAGAATTCTAACGGTCGCCAAATAAACATTGGACTTCCCACTGGTATATATGCTAACAGAATAACCATCTATGGCTTCAACAATAAAACTCCTGGCAACAACTCACTTTGGTCTAATGTAGGAGGAACTGAATACACTACTGAGACAGAGATTCCGCTTGCAAACACTTCGGGAGCAGATCCTTACATAAGAGTTTTCACTCTCAACAATATCACAGAGAATATTGCCATAAATAACAAAGGAGAACAACAATGTTTCATCGTGGCAATAGACTACAAAACCCTACCCATCGTAACACTGAATGGCGAAGGCTATGCCACATTCTCCTGCGAGATACCAGTAAGTATAAACGGAGCAAATGCTTATACTGCTACAGTCAGCGACAACAAAATTGTATGTTCGTCTGTCGCTGACAACAAAATTCCAGCATACAGCGGAGTACTCATATACGGAGAACCTAATGCAGCAGTAACATTGACACACGATGCAACAGCTAATACATTGGACGCATCCAACCAACTCATGCCCACCACTACCGCAGAGGGCCTTGCACCGGTGACATCCGCCCTTGTGCTTAACGGCAACACCTTTATGCAATATTCCGGCTCTACATTCCTTGCTGACAAGGCTTACCTGCCATATACCCAAGAAAATGTGGCAAACTCAATGAGAATAGTCATAGAAAGCAATCCGACAAACGCGAAAGCGGTAGAGGCAAAAGCGGAGACAAGGGACACCACCACATATAACATAGCCGGACAGAGGGTGTCACCTAATGCCAAAGGATTAATAATAACAGGAGGAAAGAAATTCATCAATAATTAGTATAACGAAGAAAACTATGAAAAGGAATTATATAACACCAGAACTGAACGTAATAACCGTTAAAGGAACAATACTCGCAGGCTCACCTGACCCACAGTATAACCCTTCACAAAGCACTGGCACAATGCAGTCTTTCAGGGGTTCATCTCTATGGGAAGATGATTACCTCCTTGATGAATAGGATGATATCTGAACTTCATAAGGACAAGCCGTAAAAACCTATACGTATATGGGTGCGTGTCAAACTATTGGCACGCACTTTTTGTTTTTCATGCTTCAGGACATGATGGATAAAGCCATCGTTACGTTATCACCTGCAACGACTTTGCTAACAAGAAGGTGATTTCCTGCCATGAAACACGCATAACGTCCGGCAAAAACGTATGTAGGCAGTGACTTTTCTTGCCATTCTCAATTATTCTTGTTAACTTTGCACAATAATTTCCAAACTACTGAAAGAATTATGAGAAATCCTTGGTCATGGGTACCGTCACTGTATTTCGCGGAGGGCATACCTTACGTGACGGTGATGACAATATCGCTGGTGCTGTACAAACAGTTGGGAATGTCCAACGCAGACATTACGTTCTACACGGCGTGGCTGAACCTGCCGTGGGTGATAAAGCCGCTGTGGAGCCCGTTTGTGGATATTATAAAGACAAAGCGATGGTGGATAACATCCATGCAGTTGCTCCTTGGAGCAGCACTGGGAGGTGTGGCGTTCACCATACCCACGACGTTCTGGATGCAAGGCACGCTGTGCTTCTTCTGGCTGATGGCGTTTGCCAGTGCCACGCACGACATTGCGGCAGACGGTTTCTATATGCTGGGGCTGTCACAGCATGAGCAGACATGGTTTGTGGGTATAAGGTCGTTGTTCTACCGTTTTGCCATGATTTTCGGGCAGGGGGTGCTGGTGATGATTGCCGGCAACCTGCAAGTTATATTCCGCAACAGCATTGCCTATTCATGGAGCCTGCTGTTTTATGGCTGCACGGGACTGTTCATCGCCCTGTGGCTGTGGCACTCTTACTCCCTGCCGAGACCGGAGGAAGACCGGCAGAGGGACGGCGTGACGGCAAAGGACATATTGCATGAACTGTGGCGCAGCATAAAAACGTTCTTCAAGAAGGAGCAGGTGCTGGTGGGAATACTGTTCATGCTGCTGTACCGTATGCCTGAGGGACTGCTGGTAAAGGTCACCACGCTGTTTCTTATCGATGCGCCGCACAACGGCGGACTGGGTCTCTCGCCGCAGGAGTACGGCTTCGTGCAAGGCACGGTGGGTGTGCTGGGACTGGTATTAGGAGGTATTCTCGGCGGCATAGTGGCTGGCAAGGACGGACTGAGAAGGTGGTTGTGGCCCATGGTGTGCGCCATAACACTGCCCGACATAGTGTATGTGTATCTGGCGTATGCACTGCCCTCAAACTTTATCGTAATCAACGCCTGCGTGTTTGTGGAGCAGTTCGGATACGGTTTCGGCTTCACCGCATATATGCTTTACCTTATTTATTACAGCCGCGGAGAGTTCAAGACCTCACACTATGCCCTGTGCACGGCCTTCATGGCACTGTCAATGATGATTCCGGGGCTCTTTGCCGGAGCATTGCAGGAGGCTGTGGGCTACCGCACGTTCTTCATAATAGTGATGGGACTGTGCAGCGTGACGTTCATCATGTCGGCACTACTGAGGATAGACCCGGAGTTCGGGAAAAAGAAAGATAACGAATAATTTTTCACAAAGACTGAAAACAGATGAAAACAGTTTATGAAACCACCGGCACTTGTGCCAAGGCCATCGCCATTGACGTTGATGAGGCGACGGGCATTATAAACGAAGTACAGTTCATCGGCGGATGCCATGGCAACACCCAGGGCATCGCAGCACTGGTAAAGGGACAGAAAGCGCAGGATGTGGCGGCACGCCTGAAAGGCATACGCTGCGGCATGAAACCCACATCATGCCCCGACCA
>CALYTD010000119.1 GCA_945486445.1 uncultured Prevotellaceae bacterium | reverse complement strand
TGTGCGCAAACAATTTTCAAAAAATCTTTTCAAATTCGCATTATAATTGATTTACATCAACGTTTGTGCACGCACACAAGCGTAAAATCGGCCATTTTTGCCTGTTTTTTGCTCCTGACGACGTTTTTATTGGACAGATGTCGTTTTACAATCAATTATCACTTGTTTTACACCTTATTTTATATAATAAGGAATTGATGTCTGATAATAGCAAAAACACCTATCGGTGAACCGAGGAACGGTTCGGGTTTATCCCGCTGGCAGTATGGTAGCGGAAGACAATATGCTCGTACGAGCAGGCGTCGCGACGTCACATTGCGGTTCAAGGGCATACGGTAGTGGCAGTAAAAGAGTGCTGATTGCAATCTAATCAGGTGCTGATTACCATACAATCAGGTGCTGATTAGATTGCAATCAGCACCTTTTTACCCAGCGTTTTGATAATTTCTCATTTTCAAGGAGTTGCTATGCATGTTAACTTACACGTCCTTTCGCTGTAAGAGGCGCTATGTTTTATGCGCCTTCTGCTATATATTTAATGTGTTAAAATATACGCATTGAAAACCGATAAAAAATGTTAAGATGGAAAATTTATTACGGAACGAATGGTCATCAATTAAAAAAAATGCTTACCTTTGCAACTGAATAATACGAAACTAATAAACTATATAACTGTAACAACTGATAAAGCGCGAGAAGCGTGTACCAACTAACTGCTTTTTCAATACGAATTTGCAATACAGACTGTAACAACGGCGTATCAAGAGTACGTCTGATTATCTGTGCGTAACCTATACTGTATATATATGGTAATACCTAACTATATATATAAGGCATAAAGAAAGCATGGAGATGGTGCATTACGCTCCGCACAGTCACTGGTAGAAATCACATAATCCAATTATTATACTAACTGACTAATAATGCCAAATTAATTCTATTCTCACACTAACTACAAATCATGTAGGTTTTAATCAAGTTGTATCAAGGGATGTGGTCGTAGTGATACTGCCACATCTCGCCTTTTTATGCGTTCAAGAAAACATCTCGCTCAGCGCATCTACCGCCTCATCTTTCTTGCGGTCCATGACCCTTGCATATATCTGCGTGGTCTTGACTTGTGCGTGTCCGAGGAGTTTGGAGACGGTATATAAGTCAACATCGGCTTGCAGACACATGGTGGCAAAGGTGTGACGTGCGGTATGAAAGGTTATCTTCCGGTCTATCCCATTCTGTCTTGCCCACAGTTTCAGCACATGATTGATATATACAAGTGATGGCAGCGTAAAGACATTTGCCGTAGATAGCGCTGCGCCGCGCTTTGGCAACCAGCGTAACGCAGCGTCAGAAAGGGGCAGGGAGAGAGCCTTACGTGTCTTGACCATGACGATACGGAGGCGTGTACGGTCGCCATCGGTGAACACACTGGCCCACCTAAGTGCCCTGACATCGCTGTACCGCAGTCCGCAAAAGCAAGAGAAGAGGTAGGCACTCTTAACCGCTGGGCAAGGGCATGAGGCCGACATGAGGCGCAGGAGTTCCTCCTTTGTAAGATACTCACGTGTGGTTTCTGGCTCCTTCAACCTCATATCGCTCTCTATATGCATAACGGGGTTGAAAGAAATCAGTCCCCGTCGCGCTGCCCAGTTGAGCGAACAGTTGAAGCAACGGAAGTATGCCACACGCGTCATCTGCGCCAATGGCGTCCCCCACCGTGTGCAAGCAGCCCTGAGATAGTCAATGAAAGCAAGGCAAAACGCGGTATCCACCTGCTGCAAGGCAACGTCTTCACCCTTAAAAAGCGTCAAATGACGTATGGTCTTGGTAATCTGTTCGGCAAAAGCGGGGCTGTTACCCGCCCTGCGTTTATGCTCCTTATAGGCGAGCATCATGTCCACAAGCGTGACAGACGATAGTTGAACAGACGAAGACACAGCCGTGTCGGCATAAGTAGTGACACCGCTTTCGGGAACAGGGAGCAGTTGATTTCTCTTTCGCATAATACTTATTCTTTATTGGTTAGACAATGTTCAGGAAAGAGAAAAGCCGGAACACATACGCGTCCGGCTTACTATATAAAGTGAGATAATGCTATTTCACAGGCTGGCCCTTGGCCCTTGACTTCGTTACGAGCCACACTCCGCTGAACACAAGGAGCACCGCCAGAGCCTGACTCCACTGCAAGACGCTGATGCCGAGCACCACACTCGCCACCACGGAGACAATGGGCTGAACGTAATTATATACGCTTACCACCGTAGGACGCAGTGTGCGCTGGCCTATCATGGTGAGGATGTAGCCAAGATATGTTGCAAAAAACACCACATAACCTATCTCAAGCACCGTCGTAAGCGGCACCTTTGCCCAATCAATCGCCGCCACATGATGGGCGGTGAAGGGCGAAATGAGAAGCGTTGCCCATAGGAACATCCACTTATTGACAGTAAACACCGAGTAGCGGCGTATCAAAGGATTGAACAAAGCGAGGTAAAGCGCGAAGGAAAACTGCGCCGCAAGGCACAGCAAGTCACCGCGAATGTCACCCACCTTGTCTGACATGGCACTGGCACTGGTAAGTATTAGTATCAGCGCACCGCTGCATCCGAGCAACACTCCGCAAGCTTTCTTGCCAGTAAGAGGTTCTTTCAATATTATCGCCGACAGCACCATGGCAAAGATTGGCATGGAAGTAGTGACGATAGAAGCATTGACTGGCGAGGTGATACTTAGTCCAACGGTGAAGCAACACTGGTTACACACAAGGCCGAAGATACCCGCTCCCACAAACTTCAGCTTGTCACGAAGCGGCACATGCTCATGTTTCACAAAGAGAGAAGTGAGCCAAAAGAGGCACGCACCGCCCACAACGCGAAAGGTTACCATATCAATACCGTCAATACCATGCGTCATTGCGTCTTTTCCCAAAGGCGCCATAAGCCCCCAGAACGCACAAGCCATGAACATGGAGAGATGTGCCAGCAGATGAGAAGCACGCCCGGAGGAGTTGTTCTTGTTATCTTTCATCAGTTATCCTGTTATTAAAAATTAAGTTTCTTGCCGTCATCACGACCGCTAGACGGTTCATTCCCATATATGATCCTTAGGGAACGGCTGTCCATTCCACGCCTTAACCTGTGTCCAAGGCAATGCAGGAGTAGTCCAAAAGTCATGATCTGCCGGCAGTCCGAGGGGCAGAAGCACCTCTGAAGTGATATAGAGCGAACCGTTGTTGGTGTACCAGTCCGCCACTTCTGGCTGTCGTCCACAGAATCCTATGGTAAGAAATCCCTTCTCATTGTAATTCCCTGGCGCGTCCCACATGCGGTGCATGACCTGCGTAAGGGCTGCACGTACCTGACCATTGGTAAGTTCTTTCGGCAGGGTCTGATACCAGGCCATGAGTGCGAGGGGCTGCATTGCGGCGAGACGGTATGGTATGCTCCTGCCAAAGACGGGGAAAGTGCCCTCCGGAGAGATAAAACGCTCAAGGATAATGCTAAACTTTTGGCAGCGTTTCAGGGCACGGTTGTAATAGTCTTTGTAGTTGATATGCCAGCCATAGCCACGCTTATCACGCATTGTTGAGAGCGTTTCGAGATACATTGCGTGAAAGACGTAACTGGAATAGTAATCAAATGCGAACGTTCCTTGCCCGTCACTGTACCATCCGTCGCCCACATACCACTCCTCAACTTTACGTACTGCCCCGTTAACTCGGTACTGATCGTACTGCGCTCCGGCCTTCGCAAGGAAACATTCTATTGTTGATGAGAACAGTAACCAGTTGGTATAAGGCGGTTCCACACGGCGAAGTCTGGTGAATTCGTCTATATATCGTGCCTTGGTAAGCGAGTCAAGAGGCAACCAAAGGGCGTCAAATCCGCGCAAAAGGCTCTCTGCTATGTATGCGGCATCCACCAGAGGCTGTCCCTCCTTGCGCCAAAGCAGGTAGTCCTTTGACTGCGGATCCACTGCGTTTGCGTAACTTTTCAGTGCCCATTGCTTCAACTGGCGACGCTGTTTGCCCTCCGCCGTGTCGTCATCAGGCAGCGACAGCCATGGCGAGATGCCCGCCATGAGGCGTCCGAAGCACTCCATGTAGGTCACACGTTTATCTCTGTTGTCGAAAGAGGGGCTGACCTCTATCTGCATCTCGGTGGAGAGTGCGCCACGAGACATAGGCTCCAGCACCGGCGCAGCCATGCGCCAAGCTTGCTGAACCCAGTATTCTCTGTCGGTAAGTGGTTGCTTTGCCACCTTTTTTGCAAACGATGCAAGCGGCAAAGTCATAAGAATCAGGGTGATAACAATGCTTTTCTGTTTCATAACTTATTCCTTAAAGAGGTCTTTGATACCACCGATTGAGCCGAGAACATTGGTTGCCTCGTATGGCAGATATACCGTCTTTGTCTTGTCTCCTGATGCTATGTCCTGCAAAGCCTGTATGTATTTCTGCGCAAGCAGGTAGTTAGCGGGGTTCGTACTCTTGCCGACAGCCTCTGTTATCTTATCTATCGCGATGGCTTCTGCCTCCGCGCGGCGTATGCGTGCCTGTGCTTCACCTTCTGCATGGAGTATGGCCTGCTGCTTAGCGGCCTCTGCTCTGTTTACTGCTGCTCTTTGATCGGCCTCTG
>CALYTD010000118.1 GCA_945486445.1 uncultured Prevotellaceae bacterium | reverse complement strand
CTGCACATTCTTGTAACCGAGTAGCTTACTTGTTGTGAGCAAGTCACTTCCAGCAGTAAGGGTTATTGTAGCAAAGGTGTGTCGGCTACAGTGGAATGAAATGTACTTGTTTATGCCAGCTCGCTTTGCCATGTGCTTCAGTGCTCTGTTGGCAGTACTGATGGAAGGGGCATTAAGAAAGACGAGGTCCGAAGGTTTTGCATCACCACGTTCGGGCATCCATTCCTTTGCCTTGATTCCCAATGGTACTATGACTGGATGCTTTGTCTTCTGCATCGATGGCACATGAACAACATCGCCCAAGTCAGTCTTCTCAATGTTACCCCATGTAAGTGCTGCCATGTCACTATGCCTGAGTCCAGTGAAACAACAGAACATGAAGCTTTGCTTCGTCTGAGGACTACCTGTATAAACGTCTGCCATCTGCTTCAATTTCTCAACTGACAGATACTCTCTGTCACTTGGAACCTTGTGGAACTTGTCAGCCTTTTCCATTTCAAAGAAAGGGTTCCTGTGCATCAATCCTTGCTTGACTGCATAGTTGAACATCGCATTCATGTTCTGTTGAACCAACAACGTAGTCTTTGCAGACAATGGCTTTGGGTTGTCCTTACTCTTGGTATTCTTATATACATCTTTTTTATATATAAGGAAGTTCTTGTAGAAGTTCTTGTCAACCTTTGAGAGCAACAACTTCGGACGCTTGATATAGACAAAATAACTCTTCAGTAGGTTTATGGTTGATTTCAATGTCCGAACGTGACTGTCCGATACATGGTCATCAACTTTCTTATATTCAAGGTATTGCTTCATCCACTCACAGAAGACCTTACGAGGCAACTCTGGTTCCTCGTCATCCTCGACTGGTCGCTCAATGCCAAGGATGCGTTCAGCCTTAATCTTCTGAGCCAATGCCAGCGTTACCTCATTGACACGTCGCTCTTCCTCAGTCCTTTCTGAAACGAGGAAGAGGTTAAGGCTTTCGTAATGGCTCTTGTTGCGACCTTCGTAAAACTCCAAGTAAAGTGTCTGATTGCCACTGGAGTGCTTTCTATGACTCAGCTCGTATCAGTCATTTTCTGCACGCCAACCACAAGAGTATATTCTTTGCCCCTACCTTCTGAAGGAGTTCCGCAACCGCTGGTTCCTCTTTGGCAGCAAAGCTACCAATCTAGTTCTCTTCAATCTTGCGCTCGACCGCATCGTGAGTGTAGAACCTGTAGATGTGCCGTTCCGTGAGAATCCCGACTTCGACTCCGAACATTTCTTTGATGATGTGATTGGCGTTAGCAAGAATATAAAGAATACTCCAAGACGCATCAAGTTCTGGGCATCACATGAGCAGAGTCAGTATATTATGACGAAACCTGTCCATCCTTCTCAAAAGTTGAAACGCAGAAATGAAGAAGACGGGAGTTGCATTTTCGAAATCGAGGTGGTAATCAACTTCGAGATGTACTCTGTTTTTATGTCGTATGGTCCCGGAATCAAGATTATCTACCCACGTCAAGCATGCGCTTACATGAGAGATAAGCTCCGAGAAGCTGCTGCATTGTATGATGAGAATGTGGAATAAAGTAAACGTGTGCAAAAAGTTTTTGCACACGCATTATATTTATTTTGCTATAAATAGGCTAAAATATTGCAGAAATGAAGAAAAAGTTGTAACTTTGCACTCACAAAGGCGGTAAAAGTGCGTTAATGCAGTACTTTTTTACACACTTTTTGCACGCACGCTTTCGTCTTTCGATATAACAATCTCATTTTCAGAGGAAGAGACCTCTGAGGGGCTGACTGGATTTGACAGCGGATTGGGATATTGCGTAAGCATGCGGAGTAAAGACTGTCAACTCCATAATCATGTCGGTCAAAAAATTAACTGGCGAAAACAAGTACGCTCTCGCTGCTTAATCGAAGTATAGTAGATTAACTTTATCCCTTTGCGAGGCAGAGGGACGGGACATCGCTCAGAGCCCTCTCCTTGAGGCTGACTGGTTAAAGCGGTGCTATAATATCAGGGATAGCCTGTGGCCTGCCTCTATCCATTGGCGAAGTTTTCTGAGGCTAAGATGTCAGTTGGTGGTTCAGGTCTTGCTGACATACGAAAATCAAAGGCTGAAATAAGCATGTAGAAAGCGTAAGGTCACACCGTTTGGACGAGGGTTCGACTCCCTCCAGCTCCACATACGTTCCGCTTGGGGGATCAACCCCTTGTGAGGGTTCTTGCAGTCGCTACGCTTTGTAAAATTGTGCAAAGTTTGATTATGCCCCCTCCTGCTCCATTGATACATTTAACCACAATTATTCATTGGACTTCTTTTTACGTATTGTATAACATGTTGTTATTATGTATATTGCAAAAGAGCCCATATTACACTGCGAAAGCATAGCTTTTACATGGTAATATGGGCTCTTTTACAAGGTAAAGAGGCCTTAATTGTTTTTCTCTGCATTGCTTATCTAAACGTTCTATACAATTTGAAGTTTACTTACAATGCTTCGCGGAACTTATGTTGTTAATTTTACCTCTTTTTACCTACAACCTAATGGAAGATTTAATTATGTACTAATGTACCTATATCCTCTCCTTCTATCACCTTCTTTAGGTTGCCTATAACGTCCATATTGAAAACATATATCGGGAGATTGTTCTGCATACACATGGCTGTAGCGGTGATGTCCATCACTTTCAGTCCTTTTGTAATGACGTCCTGATATGTTATATCATGGAACTTTGTTGCTGTGGGGTCTTTTTCTGGGTCTGCTGTATATATACCATCAACCCTTGTTCCTTTTAGCATTACATCTGCTTCTATCTCGATACCGCGCAGTGAAGAGCCAGTGTCAGTGGTAAAGTATGGTGAACCTGTGCCTGCGCTCATTATAACTACCTCTCCACGTTGCATTGACTCTATGGCTTTCCACTTGGAATAGTATTCTCCTATTGGCTCCATGCGGATGGCTGTAAGTACCCGGTTCTTCTGTCCTATGGCATCGAGCGCGCTTGACAGGGCCAGTGAGTTAATGACTGTAGCGCACATGCCCATCTGATCACCTTTTACTCTGTCATAGCCGTTTCCTGCACCACTTAGTCCACGGAAGATATTGCCGCCACCGATAACGATTCCTATCTGCACGTTCATGTCTGCCACTTCCTTTATTTGCCTTGCGTAGTCAGTGAGACGGTCTGTATCAATGCCATGTCCTTGTTTGCCTTGCAGGCTCTCGCCTGACAGTTTTAATAGAATGCGGTTGAATTTCATAGTTGTTATTGTTATTAGATGTTTGTTTTATTATGGTAGTATAAACTCTATTTCCTTAAACATATATTCTTTTATATTTCCGTCTTTACGTAATATACGTAATGTACCGTTGGGCAACACCTCTTTGATTTCTGCTTCAAACTGTCCGTCCTTGTCTTTATATGTGTGTATGCCGTCTTTACGATATAATGCCTCGTGATAGTTATGTATTATGGTGGCAGTGTCACCCTGCATGAGTTTTTGGCAGTATTTGTCAAAGGTTCGGATTATCTGGTGCAGTATTTCTTCTGTACTGTGTTCGCTATGTGTTATCTGCCACAGGGAAATGGGGTTGGGGGCATCACTATAAAATTGTCGCTGATTGATGTTTATACCTGTTCCTATTACCATATCACAGATGTTACCGCCGCTTATGTTGGCGTCTATTCGTGTACCACTTATTTTCTTGTCCTTCCAATATATGTCGTTGGGCCACTTTATTGTAATATCAGTGGTGTAGTTAGACAATACTTCCTTTATTGAAATTGCTTCTGCCATAGACAGTAGATATTGGCTGTTCACAGGAAGCCAATTAGGGTGGAGCAATATGCTGAAGAGTAGATTCTTCCCAACTTCACTCTCCCATTTGTTATCACCCATGCCTTTTCCCGCGCTTTGGTAGTCAGCTGTTACTACTCCTTCCCACTCCGATTCTTGTGAGGCAAGTTGCAAAAGGTAGTCATTGGTTGAGTCTATATTGTTCAATTTTATTATTTGCATCTTACTTGTATCTTATCACTTTATGCTGTTAACGATTACAATACAGTCGGACCGTTGTTGCTTATATTATCCATTTATGTTTGAATTCCTCTTCCTTTGCCTTTACTTGTTGTATAAACTTTTGGTATTCCTCGCTTTCTGCATTGAAAGGACGGTGTTGTAAGGCTCTCTGTATAGGTTGCCATTCTTCATAAAACTGTGCAGCTTCCTTAGAGAAGAAGGTTTCTCGAAATCTGTCAAAGATGTAATCGACGGCTTGTTCTGATGGGTGTAACATGTCAGGGGCATAGAAACGGTAGTCTCTTAACTCATCATTCATTATCTCGTATGCAGGGAAATAGGCAATGTCGCTATACTGGAGCATTAGTTTGTTAGCAGCAAGGAGTAGTGTTGCCTTTGATAGCATACTGCCATGAAACCCGTATTTTGCATAACGTATAGGGCTTACCGTCAACACAATCTTCGTTTTTGGAGTTATATTCCGCAGTATATCTACCGTTTCTGCGAGACAAGTAACGCACTCATCAATAGTTAGTTGCCGCTCCGTAAAGAGACTTTGTGGACGTTTTTGACAGTTGTCAACAATCTCTCCTGTTTCATTCAATACATAAACAT
>CALYTD010000117.1 GCA_945486445.1 uncultured Prevotellaceae bacterium | reverse complement strand
TCTATTCCGTGTTTCAGGATTATATTCGAACTCATTTGTTAATTCAGCAGGTTTATATTACCTTTGCAGGCGTGATCAAGATTAAAGGCCCAAAGCAGGGCTAAATGGCAGTTTTTACCTAAATTGTATTAAGAGAATAGATTTATGACTTTACAGATGATGAAAAGGTCAGCAGTGATGCTGTGCCTATCAGTGGTTTTCTCAGTGTTTTCCATCGCCCAAAACACATCTTCCACTATCACAGGAACCACGTCTGACGGCGACGAACTGTTGCCGGGGGCAGTGATAACCCTTACTGAAACGGCGTCAGGTACTACCTACACCGCTATCTCTAACCACCGCGGACAATACCGCATAGACGGTCTTCGTCCGGGAGGGCCATACCGTATGACGGTGAGTTACGTGGGACATAAGAAGGGAGTTATTGACATCAAGCGTCTGAACCTCGGTGAGGTACACTACTGCAACGTGACACTGGACGCAGCAGGAGAACTGGCAGAGGTGACGGTAAAGGGCTCTGCCAGTATGCGTAAGACCGGTGGCTCGGAGCATATCACCGCCGACGACATACTGAACACACCCGCCATAGAGCGTCAGTTTGACGACCTGACACGCCTGTCACCATATTTTCAGGGCAATACTTTTGGCGGACGGGACCAGGGAATGAACAATTACAGCATCGACGGCGCCAACTTCAACTTCAACATGGGCCTTGATCGCGGACGTATGCCTGCCCAAAACCGTCCTATCTCCATTGACGCCATAGAGGAAATGCAGATTGTCACCTCAGCGTTTGACGTGAAAAACAGCAACTTCATGGGCGCAAGCGTGAACGCAGTAACCAAGAAAGGCACTAACACCTTTAAGGGATCAGCATACACCTTCTTCCGAAGCGAGGACATGAGAGGCAACCGCATTGACCACGAAGACATCGGAGAACGGCCGGAAGAACGCCGTAACATCTGGGGATTCACCTTCGGCGGACCCATCATAAAGGACAAACTGTTCTTCTTTACCAATGCAGAATACGAACATTCACCTAAGCCTATACACAAGTGGAGGCTGTCAGAGGACGGCAAAGACAACGCCTCTGACATGATATCACGCGTTACCGCCAGCGATATGGAACGCTTTTCCAACGACCTGCGCACCATGTACGGCTGGAATACAGGCTCATGGACAGACTTTAACGGCGTTAACGACACGTACAGAATGCTCGCACGACTGGACTGGAACTTGTCAGACCGTCACCACGCCATGCTGAGATACAACTACACGGGCATGAAAACAGACAACAATGTGGAGAAAGGCGCGCTGGGACTTGACGTCCCCGTGAGCCAGATGTCACAGACATTCCGTGGCTCTACATGGGCAAGAAGAGACAACGTACACTCTCTGACGGCAGAGATTAACAGCAGACTGTCAGACAAAATAACCGGCGTACTAAGAGGAGGATTCACCTTTAACGACGCCAACAACCGTGACAGCGAGGCCGCTTTCCCCACAATCGACATCCTGAAAGCAGACGACGCAGGCGTGATGCGCCCGTTCATGAACGCCGGCTACGACCAATACGCATACCTGAACGGTATAAACGAGAAAAGCTGGAACATCATAGGCAACGTCACTATGTCGCTGGCAGACCACTTCCTGACAACAGGTGCAGAGTTTGAAGGCACAACAGCGTCAAACTGTTTCATGCGATACGGAGCAGGATATTATCGTTATAACTCCTACGACGACTTCGTACAACAGAAAGCACCCGTGGCCTTTGCAATGTGTTACTCACTGACAGGAGAGGAAAGAGCACTATCTGACGTAACATACAAACGCTTCTCACTCTACGCTCAGGACGAATGGAACGTGAATCAGAGGCTGCGCCTGCTCTACGGAGTAAGGATGGACATGCCAATGTACACCAACCACCGCTACGAAAACCCGTCAGTAGCAGGATTAGACATGAACGGTGAAAAACTGAACACTGGACAGTGGCCAAAGACAGTAGCAATGTTCTCACCAAGAATAGGCTTTAACTACAACGTTACAACAGACGGAAGCCTGCGTCTGCGAGGTGGCACAGGAGTGTTCACAGGCAGATTTCCACTCATATTCCTAAGCAAAATGCAGGAAGGCTCGGGAATGTTACAGACCACAGTATCAGTAAATAAAGCCAACGACCCGCTGCTGCAATACCTCGCAGGAGGCATACGAACACCACAACAAATACTGGAAGAGGTGGTGCCAAACCTGCCCGACAACCTGAAAAAGAAGTTCCCAACAGAACCAGGAGCAGTAAAAAACCTCGTGGCAATAGACAGAAACTTCAAGATGCCGCAGGTGTGGAAGACAACACTGGCAGCCGATTACAAACTACCTTTGCCCTTCAATGCCACAATAACGCTTGAAGGAACATTCGCAAAAGATATTAATGCCATCACAGCATACGACGCAAACATAGACAAAGAGAAAGTAGAGGCAAAGCGTTTCAATGGCAACGACAACCGATTGTTCTACCCCGGAGCAAACGATAAGAGACTATATAAAGACAATGGATATGCCTATGTGATGACAAACACAAGCAAAGGATACTCCGCAAACGTAATGACGCAGTTGAAAATGACACCTATAAAGGACCTCGACATAATGGCAGCATATACCTATACGGTGTCAAAGTCACTGAATAGCCTTACAAGTAACCAGATAGAGAACACCATGACGAACCTCGCAACGGTTAATGGTTACAACTATCCAGAGGTAAGTAACGCAAGATATGTGTACTCACCACACCGCATTATAGCCTCAGCGACATACCGAATAAGTTATGCACGCAACAAGATGCAGACGCTTGTGTCACTCTTTTACGAAGGAAGACGCAACGGATCATATAGCTATATTTATAGTAAAGACATGAACAACGACGGCGTAAACAACGACCTTCTGTGGATACCTGCATCAAAGAACGAACTAATCTTTAAGGATATAAAGGACAAGCAGGGCAATGTTACCTTCCCGGCAGAGCAACAAAGCGAGGCGTTCTGGGCCTTTGTAAACCAAGATCCGTACCTCAGCGCACACAAAGGAGAATATGCTAAGGCCTACGGAGCGTTCAACCCGTGGTATCATCGGTTTGACATTAGGGTGACACAAGAGTTCAAAGTGACGGTGGGTAAGACCACAAACCGCTTCCAACTGAACTTCGACATACTCAACATCGGCAACTTATTGAACAGCGGTTGGGGGCTGCAGAAGGTGGCAAGAGACGCTGCTTGCAAGCCGCTGAACCGCGTAGGGGTGGACAATAACAACACTCCTATATACAATATGACAACATATAACGACCGCGAGGGTAATCTAAAGCTCATTGACAGCACATACGACGTGCTGCGCCAGTCATCTAACTGCTGGCAGATGCAGTTAGGACTGAGGTACTACTTCAACTAATCAGTCGCGCACCCATGGCCAAGAAACTGTACATATCACTGATAATTATAACAGCCCTCACGGTTATTGCAATCGTGGGTGGCTGTCTTTATTCTTGTAACACAGGCCCGGTAAGGCATGTGGCAGTAGTGTTTTCACACACGAAAGACATGTCAACATACAAGGATTTGGGCCGGGCGATGGAGGAAGAACTGGACGAACAGGGCATAAACGCCAAGGTTTCATACTTCTATCTGGAGTGTGAGAGATGGGGACATGACCACGAAATAATAGAGGCGAAGCGCATATTGGAAGACGCTTTGAAGGAAAACAAGATAGACATGATAGTCACTATCGGCGACCAAGCCTCCTATTCTGTCATGCAGACGGGCCTCGGACTGCTAAATGAGGTGCCGATAGTGTTTGGAGGTGTGCTATATCCCAATGCTAACCTGTTGAAAAAATATCCTAACTACACGGGAGTGGTGGATTCAATAGACGTCATAAAGAACATCTATGCATCGTCAACGCTCGTTGATTCACGTGCGACGTTCACCATGCTTGATGCTACTTACCTTGACAGATGCACCAAAAAGAATATCATTGAACAGATAAAGGACCACGATGACATAGAGAATAACCTGGACTGGCACGCAAGTCTCTACGAGATTAACCATCTTCCATCTACAAGGTACTCCATAACGCCGTTCTCTCTGCGTGACCTTAGTTCAAACACAGCGCAGAAAGAGAAGCGTGACTCACTGGGTTCATACAACTTCATCTACATCACCAGGCGGTATAACAGTATGACCTACATACAGATGAAGTATGATACGGAGACCATGGCACTAATACGCATGAACGCGGGAAAGCCTATGCTCACGGCAATAGGTACTGAGTTTGGCATACCGGGCAGCAAGTTTATCGGGGGATATTTTGCTTCTTCTGAGACAATAGGGCGTGACGTGGCAAAGAAGGCGGCACTGATTTTCAATGGGGCAAAGCCTGAACGCCTGCCGCTGACGGCTTCAAAGAAAGACTACTACATAGACTGGAACGTGGCAAAGGAAAACGGTTTCAACCTTAACAACCTGCCTTCCAGATACAATGTGGTAAACCTCACATGGAAAGAGGGGCACCCCGTGCTCTACAACGTGATGACATACTCTGGCTCCTTGATAGTTGCCATCGCAATGATTGTACTCATCTGCATCATAAGAAAGGAGCGCCGCCTGAGGGCAGAGGTGCTGAAACA
>CALYTD010000116.1 GCA_945486445.1 uncultured Prevotellaceae bacterium | reverse complement strand
TTCTCGCCTACAAGGAGTAGGCTACGGCGTATGCTTTTATCCTTTTCACCATGGCAAGCAGGCCGTTGGAGCGTGTGGGTGAGAGGTGTTCACGCAGTCCTATCCTGTCGATGAAGTAGAGGTCAGCCTCCAGTATCTCCTTTGGCGTATGCCCGGAGAGCACCCGCACAAGCAGTGCCACGATGCCTTTCACGATTAGGGCATCGCTCTCCGCGGTGAAGGTGAGCGTGCCGTCCGCCTCCTTGTCGCACTGCACCCACACCCGGCTCTGGCAACCGTCTATGAGGTTTTGCTCTGTCTTATACTTGTCTGCAAGCGGCTCCTGCTCGCTTCCGAGGTCTATGAGCAACTGGTATTTGTCCATCCAGTCGTCAAAACCCTCAAATTCGGATATCACCTCATCCTGAATCTCGTTTATTGTCATGCTTGTTTCTTATTGTTTTTTATATTGTTCAAAGCCCCCTCATGCGGGGATTGGCTGCCATATAGAATCCTGCCGCTCCGCAATAAGCACCTTTTCACACGGCAACCAGCACCTGTTTAAGGCGTAATCAGCACCTTTTCGCACGGTAATCAGCACCCTTTTGCGAGAGGGTTCATAATCATGGCTTAGGTTAAAGTTTCTGCATTATGAAGAGTTTGTCACTCGGCCGCACCTTTCCCGGCACGGCTATGCTGACGCGCTGTCCCTTCTCCGCCACACTGACGGGCTTGAGGTCGAAGCGTATCTCCTGCACCTTGTCTATATACATGGCGCCGGTCGTGGGACCGGTGATGAGCAGTCTGTCGCCCACCTTCACCTCATGGGCCTCCACCTGCAACTCCGCCACGCCTATTTTTGAGAAGTATTTTATCACCTTTGCGGCATACACCTTCTTCTCCGTGGCCTTGGAGCCGTAGGAATCGTTCCACTCTCCCAGCGTCTGCCCCTGGTAGTAGCCGTCCCAGAAACCGCGGTTGAACACGCGGGCGAGCCTCTCGTCCCATGCGTCCTTTGCCGCTTCGGTGAAGTATCGGGGCGTTTCCGCACCCTCTTCCCTGTCTTTCAGCACGGCGTTGATGGCCTCACGGTAGCAGCGCACCACCGTATCGACATATTCCGGACCACGTGCCCTGCCCTCTATCTTGAACACCCTCACGCCGGCATCCATCATCTTGTCTATGAAACGGATGGTCTTCAGGTCCTTGGGCGACATGATGTACTTGTTATCCACAAGCAGTTCGTTGCCCGTCTCGGCATCGGTCACGTCGTAACCCCTGCGGCATATTTGCACGCACTCGCCCCGGTTGGCGGAGCGGTTGGCGTTGTGCAGGGAGAGATAGCACTTGCCCGATATTGCCATACACAGCGCGCCGTGGCAGAACATCTCTATGCGTATGGGCTTGCCGCTTGGTCCGCAGATGTTGTCCCGCACCGCCTGACGGTGTATCTCCATCACCTGCTCCATGCGAAGCTCACGCGCCAGCACCACCACATCGGCGAACTGGGCGTAGAAACGCAACGCCTCAATGTTGGAAATGTTGAGTTGTGTCGATAGATGCACCTCCTGCCCCACCTTCGCGCAGTACATCATCACCGCCACGTCAGAGGCTATCACCGCCGTTATGCCTGCCTCCTTGGCGGCGTCTATTATCTCGCGCATCTGGTCAATGTCCTCACCGTAGATGATAGTATTTACCGTCAGGTAGGTCTTTATGCCATGACTGTCGCAGAGGGCGGCTATCTCTTTCAGGTCGGTAATGGTAAACGGCGCGGCGGAATGGGCGCGCATATTCAACCTCTCAATGCCGAAGTAGATGGAATCCGCCCCGGCGTTGATGGCTGCCGCGAGGCTCTCACGCGAGCCTACGGGCGCCATTATCTCGTAATCTACAGTTCCCATACCGCCCCGTCAGGTGTGTCCTTGATGATAAAGCCCGCCTCGTTCAGCGCGTCACGTATCTGATCGCACGTTGCCCAGTCCTTGTCGGCACGCGCCTTGGCACGCATCTCCAGCACCATGTCAACCACCTTGCCGAACGACTGCTCCCTCGTGGCGTCGCCACTGCCCTGCGCCGCGGCGGTAAGGCCGAGTATTTCCTCCGTGAAAGTGTGCATAGTCTTTGACAACTGGTCAAGATGCGCCTGCGAAATCTTCGCCTTCCGGTTGGCAAGGAGGTTGACCTGATGGCACGCCTCGAACAGCAATGATATGACAATAGGTGTCTGCAAGTCATCGTTCATGGCGTCATAGAGCTTCTGCTCCAAGCCGTTCACAAAGGCCTCAACCTCCGGTGACGACCCTTTGGAGGGCTGAATGCGCTTCAAATCCTTCAATCCCTGCATCAAACGGGCAAACCCTTTCTCGGCAGCCTCTAACGCTTCTGATGAGAAATCGACCGTTCCGCGGTAGTGGGCGGACAGAATGAAGAAGCGGATGGTCATTGGTGAGAACGGTTTTGTGAGCAGTTCGTGCTCTCCTTTGAAGAACTGGTCAAGGGTAATGAAGTTGTTGTACGACTTACCCATCTTCTGTCCGTTGATGGTTATCATGTTGTTGTGCATCCAGTAGCGCACTGCCTGATGGCCCATAGAGGCCTGCGCCTGCGCTATCTCGCACTCATGGTGCGGGAAAACGAGGTCCATTCCGCCGCCATGAATGTCAAATTGCTCGCCAAGGTACTTCCTTCCCATGGCGGTACACTCGCAGTGCCAGCCGGGGAAGCCGTCAGACCACGGGGAAGGCCAGCGCATTATGTGCTCGGGCTGCGCCTTTTTCCACAGCGCGAAGTCCGCTTGGTTCTTCTTTTCCCCCACTCCTGCCAGCGTGTCGCGCGACGCATCCTTGATGTTTTCAAGCGTGCGGCCGGAGAGAACACCATATTTATAGTCCTTGTTGTACTTCTCAATGTCGAAGTAAACACTGCCGTTGCTCACGTAGGCATAGCCTCTGTCGAGTATCTCCTGCACCAGTTGCTGCTGCTCTATGATATGCCCCGTGGCGTGAGGCTCTATTGATGGCGGCAGAACGTTGAGTTTTTCCATGGCTGCGTTGAAGCGGCGCGTGTAGTATTGCGCAATCTCCATCGGCTCCAACTGCTCCAGTCTTGCCTTCTTTGCTATCTTGTCCTCGCCCTCGTCGGCATCATGTTCCAGATGCCCTACGTCGGTTATGTTGCGTACATAGCGCACCTTGTAGCCGAGGTGCATAAGGTATCGGTAGAGTATGTCAAAGGTTATGGCGGGGCGCGCGTGCCCAAGGTGTGCGTCACCATATACCGTCGGGCCGCAGACATACATGCCCACGTGCCCCGGATGGATTGGCTTGAAAGCCTCCTTCGTGCGGGAAAGGGTGTTATATATTAACATATTAATTTACAATTTATGATTTATGGTTTATAATTATTGCCGTTAATGATGTATGGTTATTACCGTTGAATATCATGTAGCGGCTTCATTTATACACTAACTTAGGCTTAGCATCCTGACAATCGGCTTTACCGCGTCCTGCGCTATCTGCGGATCCACATCCACAACGGGTGTTTCGTCCCTCAGACAGTCACGCAGTTTCTCCAGCGTGTTGAGTTTCATGTACTGACATTCGTTGCACTGACAGCCCACTCCGCCCTCGCTAACCTCCGGCGGTACGGGCATGAACACAGACTCAGGACTGGCGTTTCGCAGTTCGTGCATTATGCCTGCCTCCGTCGCTACGATGTAGGTGGCGGGCTCATGTTCACGCACATACCGCAGCATGTCCGCCGTAGAGCCCTTCACCTCGGCCATTGCCAGCACGGGGGCTTTGCACTCCAAGTGTGCCATCACCACGGCCTGAGGGTGTTGATGCCTCAGTTTTGCTATCTGTTCGCAGGAGAACCGCTCGTGGACATGACACCCGCCGTTCCACAGTTCCATGTTGCGGCCGGTGACGGTGTTGATGTATGAGCCGAGGTTATAGTCCGGACCGAAGAGAATCTTGGCGTCTTCCGGCAGTTGTCTGACCACTTTCTCCGCGTTGCCGGAGGTCACCACCACGTCTGTCAGTGCCTTGGTGGCGGCGGTGGTGTTGACATATTGCACCACCATATAGTCGGGATGCTCCGCCTTCCAGCGGCGAAGGTCATCGGCGTTACATGAGTCTGCCAGTGAACAGCCGGCTTCAAGGTCGGGCACCAGCACCTTCTTCTGCGGCGAGAGCAACTTGCACGTCTCTGCCATGAAGTGAACTCCGCACATCACTATGATGTCTGCCTCCGTCTGCGCGGCCTTACGAGCCAGCGCAAGTGAGTCGCCTACAAAGTCCGCCACCTCCTGAATCTCGCCCAATGTATAGTAGTGGGCCAACACTACAGCGTTCTTCTCCTTGCACATACGGCGTATCTCCGCCTGCAATGCCTTGCTATCGTTATGTTCCATAATTCCAGAATTATTGCTATTAAAATGCAAAGTTAGCAATTTATTTCCATAACAACAAAAGATTACACCGCTTTTTTTACGCCCACGCAGACGACATCTCTCTGCTGATGCTGAGGCAGGGGGAATGTAAACTGGTGCTGATTGCGGGGTAAACTGCTGCTGATTACACTGCAATCTGGTGCTGATTACATCGTAATTTGCAACTTTTTACACATTTTCCAGTGTTTCTGCTTGGCAGAATCGATATTTTTACATACCTTTGCAACTATAACACTAACTTTTAACATTGCGAAACCTTAACTACCTTGATCGCGCAGAATGTCCCTTTCTGCAGCTATGAGTAAAGTTCTCGGAAGCA
>CALYTD010000115.1 GCA_945486445.1 uncultured Prevotellaceae bacterium | reverse complement strand
AAGCGGAGACAGACAGCCTCAGAGAGGCGTTTAATGAGTTCTCTGGTGATTACTCAGATGAAGACATTCGCCTCGTGAGGATTATGTTTATCTCTGAAATGGCAAACTGAAACAGGCGCCGTATAGTTACTGCTGCCTTGTATATTCAGTTTCTATCCCGTGTAGCATAGTCTTGTTATGCCCTCCAAAGTCAATGATTATGCGTTGGAAAACAAGGCCGTGCGTTAGAGGACGAATATCCAGTTGGTATGTATTCCCCTCTATTTCGTTTGCTTCAAGTTCTGCTTCTACCTCAATAACTCTTGCTGCTCCAGCGGGATACATAAGGTCATAACAGTGCTGCCAGTTCATGTCCTTGTTAAGATTTCTAACTACGCTTTGTCCTCCTGCAAAGCCTATCTCCACGTTGTGGCCACCTTTTACAAACGGCATTACCGTTGAGAATACTATGCGCACCTTTGTTTTTGCAGGTCGTGAGGGTAGGGTGAAACGATATGAAACCACACCTTGCTCACCGTTCTCAGCGTTTCTTAATTCCAATGCCGATGCTGTTTTCCCAAGATGAGGAATTACTGTCCATGTGGCTTTCCCCTCTGCCTTTGCTTCGTAGTAGTGGCAGGCGTTCATAACCACCTCACCTTTCTTGGCGTGGAAGACGTATCCACCCTGTGAGGTTGAGGCTTTCTCTGTTGAAACACGTTCCACTTTTGGCATGATGTTGTATTGCGGTCCGTGCCATGAGGCGTAACCTATGTGAGGTTGTGTCATTATACCGTCCCATTTCCCGCTTTCCATTACCTTGTTATAATAGTGTGTCAGGAGTGAATCACGTTCAAAGCACAGTGTGACGCGGTCTGCATAGTCATTGGCTTCGCTGTCACCCATCTTGGCAAGGTGGTGGTTCATGGCGAGTGAGTAGTACATATCATACAGGTTAGCGAGAGCCTGTATGGGGTAAAGTATAATTTGGTAATACGCAGCCTGTGCCTCTGCTGATATACATTCTTTAAGTCTCAGTGCCTCTGTTTCAAGTGCCAGGAACTCATCTCGCACCTGTTTCCATTCCCCTGATGTGATGTCGAATGTCTTATCGTCAAGCATTTCTGCTGTTATGCGTGATGCGTATTTGTTGTATAGGTTAAGTATTCTTGCTGCTTCGTGGGCATATTCCTTGTTGCTGAACGACTGGCAGAACTCCTCTGTGTATGCCATGAGGTTGTTTTGATTATACAGTGTGGGGTTCCATGCCATATCCATGAAGAACTGTGTGGCAAACTCCGCGGGTTTGATGTCACCTACGTTAACAATCCATATACGGTCTATTCCTGAGCGATATGCAAGATCCATTTGCTGCCATGTCTGTTGAATCTGCATCTGTTGCAGCCATTTCATTGATCGTGGTGCACCGTAGTAACTGAAATGGTAATACATTCCGTATCCACCTTTGTGATTGCGCACGTCGGGGGTAGGTATCTTGCGCACGTCTCCCCAGTTGTCGTCACATAGCATTACGGTTACGTGTTCTGGTATTTCAAAGCCTTCGTCGTAGTAATCGAGCATCTCGCTGTATAGCGTCCATACCAAAGGTAAGTCCTTAGCCTTCTTGCCCATTACGTCGTTGATAATCGTCTGTTGGTCGTTGAATATCTTTTTCAGCAGTTTTTTGTTTGCTTCACGTCCGCCGGCATCAGCCATTGGGCGGTCTTCATCGCCTCTCATTCCTACGGTTATCATGCTCTCATAATTCTTCGTGTTCTCTATACCCTCACGGAAAAATCTCTTTAACCCCTCTTCGTTGGTCATGTAGTTCCATTCCCCGTTGCCGTAGTTACGTTTTGTGCGCACCCATTCCTGCTGTGAGCGTTGCATTGGCTCGTGGTGTGATGTGCCTACTACTATTCCCATCTCGTCTGCAAGGCGTGGGTTGTTGGGATCGTCCCAGTTGAAGCAGTTTCCTTCAAGCGTCCCGTCGGGGTTTCGGAATACGGGTATTGTTGGTGCGTGTTCCTTGAATGTGCCCCACATTCCAGGCCATAGCAGGTTTGCTTTCATTCGTAGCAGCAGTTCGTAAACACGTTCATACATCTTGGAGTTCATGCCTCCAAACTTCATTCGTGCCCATTTCTGCATACAGGGGTTCTCGTCGTTGATGAATATTCCGCGGTATTTTACCTTTGGTTCTCCATCGGTGTATATTCCGGGCTTAACCCATACCTCTTTATGTTGGGCAATGGGAATATCAGCCCACCAGTACCACGGAGACACACCCAGTTGTCGTGAGAGTTCGTATATGCCGTAAATTGTACCACGTTTGTCTGAACCGAGGATCACAATGCCGTTGTCCACCAATATCATGTACTGCTCCCACTTGCCTTTCAGCAGTCGTGCCTGCTTTTCATACTTCTTTGCTATGGGGCTTTTGCCTACGGTGGCTATCGTGATAGGTGCGCATTCGCTTCCTGTCACGGCTTTCAGATCTTGCCGGAGGTTGTTGATGGCCTTCATCACGCCCGTCCATTCTGCCTTGTCATAAACGATAGTGTCTGACGAACCAGTGAGTGCTGTCATGCCCGTGCCTTGGGTGAATGATACGAAACTCTCTGCTGCCACTGCTGTGATGGCAGATAACATAAGTAAGAATGTCAGTTTTAGGTGTTGGAACATCTTAGTTGTTTGGTCGTTTTCTTAGTTATTAGTTCCTCGTTAGTTGTCAGTTATGAGTTATGAATTATGAATTATGAGTTCCTTGCTAACACCTCATTATTAAATACTCACCGCTCGGTTTTGCGGTGAGGCTTGTCTTAGCAAATTCTTACAACTCAACACTCATTGCTCGGCTCTGCCGCTTGCTACAGGCAAGAACTCATCACTTAGCCTTGCCGCTTCCTTTTTGAAGAAATTTATCATGCGTAGGAAGGTGTTATCGTTAAAGGTTATGGGGCCGTGTTGCCCGTTACTAACGGTGATGAAGTCCTCAAGCAGGCCCTTGCTTTTTAGTGTATTTGCAAAGAACTCGCTTTGGCAGTAGGGCACTACGGGGTCTGCATCGC
Organism: uncultured Prevotellaceae bacterium; assembly: GCA_945486445.1. Classification (GTDB taxonomy): domain Bacteria; phylum Bacteroidota; class Bacteroidia; order Bacteroidales; family Bacteroidaceae; genus Prevotella. The sequence goes on along the minus strand of CALYTD010000115.1, from coordinate 1,707 downwards.
CGTGTATTACGAGGTACTTCGGGGTTTGTTTACCAAGATACGACATGGGGTTTAATGCTCTTGTCAGGTCAGGGTTCTTTGAAGGACTGCACCCTAAGAGTACTGCTTCGGGTGATTTGTCATCTTTGTATGTCTCACAACGCTCCATGCGACTCATGTCTATGGGCCCGAAGAAATCCACCACAGCATCCACCCTGCTGCTCTCTTTGGTATAAGCGCCCAATGAACCCTCTATGTTCACCTTTACCTTGCCGAACCTCTTCTTCTTTACGCCGTTTGTCGCACCAGCTAATGAGGACAGGTGTCCGCCTGAGGAATAACCTGTAATACCGATGAACGAAGTGTCGAGAGCGTATTTTGACGCATTGCCACGCAGGTATCGTATCGCGGCCTTTACATCATTTATTTGTGAAGGGAACTTTGCCTCTGTACTTGCCCGATGGTTAATACTTGCCACAGCAAAGCCTGCGTCAAGCAATCGCTTGCCGTATTCCTTGTATGCGGTAGCCTTGGCATTGTTGCTGAACCATGCACTGCCATATATCAGCACTATGACCTTGTGGCTATTCTTGCCGTCATCAGGGACGTAGATGTCCATTCTGTGCCCTACTATGCCATCGCCTACGTAGTCCACGTCCTTCCATTCCTTACCTGTCTGTGCATATACCGCCAACTGCATCAGCATTATGACGGCTGATAAAATAAGAGTTTTCATTACTATGTGTTGTTAAAGGTTGGGGGGTATGAGGTTGTAGGTTATGAGGTTGTAGGTTATGAGGTTGTAGGTTATGAGGTTGTAGGTTATGAGGTTATAGGTTTTGGGTCACATCGTCATAAAGCATCCACCGAAAGACTTACCGCTCGGCTCTGCCGCTTGTCACAGACAAGTGCTTGGCTCTGCAAGAACCATAAACCACCAACCACTAATCCCTCTATCTAAACAGCAGCGGAGCCATCTCCCGCAGCGAGCGGCGCCATGTAAGGAACTCATGTGCCGTTCCCTCAGACACGTAACTATGTGCATTAACCCCTGCTGCGCGCAGTGCCTCTGCTGCCTTTCTCACACCCTCGGGGTTCTCCTTGCTGCCACAACTCATGAATACCATTCTTACCTGCCCCTTGTCCTTTATGTCCTCAGGGGAGTATGTGCCACCGGAGAGCAGACCGTAGTAGCCGAAGACGTCTGGATATGCCAGAGTACACATCTTTGTCTCCATGCCACCCATTGACAATCCAGCCATGGCACGAAAACGTTTCTCGGCCTTTGTCTTGAAGTTACGGTCTATATAAGGAATAAGGTCCTGAACCAGCACCCTTTGAAACACTGTCCAGTCAAATTCGTGCATGTGTCCCCAGCGACATTCGTTAGTCAGTCCGTAGGTATTGACAATGATGAAAGGCTCACACGCCCCCTTCGCTATCATGTTATCCATGATAAGGTTTGCACGTCCCTGGTTCATCCATGCCGTCTCGTCCTCGCCCCAGCCGTGCTGTAAGTAAAGTACGGGAAACTGCCTTTTACCATCATAGGTAGGAGGAAGATAAACAAACGCCCTTGGACCACCCTCACCAATCCAGTGCGGACAGTCGGCAGGAGTATTCTTAGAAGGGAAGTTTACCTGCACTACCTTTCCGTGAGGAACGTCTTTATAAGCATAAAACTCCTCATCAGGCGCAGGTATCTCGATGCCACTTTCCCATCGCACA
>CALYTD010000114.1 GCA_945486445.1 uncultured Prevotellaceae bacterium | reverse complement strand
GCTATTTCTCGCGCCAAGACATACTGCAAAGAAAAAAATAAAAATCTTAAAATAGAGATTGAAGTACGCAACTTCAAAGAACTGGAAGAGGCTCTTGCAGAAAATCCAGACCGCATAATGTTTGACAACTTCACACCAGAGGATACAGTAAAAGCAGTTAAGATGGTCAATCATCAATGCGAGACAGAGTCAAGCGGTGGCATTACATTTGAAACAATGATTCCCTATGCCAAGGCAGGAGTAGATTTCATCTCCTTCGGCGCCCTTACACATAGTGTGAAAGGACTTGACATGAGTTTCAAGGCAGTGTAACAAAACAACAACATATAAATGAACATATTAGTAACAGGGGCTAACGGACAACTCGGTAATGAGATACGTCTGACAAGCAACGGTTCTTCTGACAACTATGTCTTTACCGATGTGACAAAACAGGACGGTATGGAGACCATATTCCTTGACATAACAGATATGGCAGCATTGCGCAAAATGGTGAAAGACCATGATGTGAAATGTATTGTCAACTGTGCCGCTTACACAAACGTTGACAAGGCAGAGACAGATGAAGCACTATGCCATAAGCTCAATGCTATCGCACCAAAACTTATGGCAGAAGCAATGGCAGAAGTAAAAGGTCTGCTTGTACACGTTAGTACCGATTATGTTTTTGGTGGAGACCCATACAACACACCATGCAAGGAAAGCCAGAGAGGCCTCCCAACAGGTGTATATGGAAAAACAAAATTGGAAGGAGAACAGAATATCATCAATTCTGGCGCTGATTATATAATAATCCGTACCGCATGGTTGTACTCTGAGTTTGGAAAGAACTTTGTCAAGACCATGATGAACCTTACAGCAACAAAGCCACAAATCAATGTTGTATTTGACCAATGTGGTACTCCGACATACGCTGGTGACCTTGCAGAGTTCATCTATAACATTATCACAGAACGCAAGTTTGAAGGTAACACTGGCATATACCACTACAGCAATGAAGGCGTATGCTCATGGTATGACTTCACAATGAAGATTGCGGAGATAGCTGGTAACACTTCATGCGACATACTGCCATGCCATAGCGACGAATTTCCTTCCCCCGTCAAACGCCCAGCATATAGCGTATTGGATAAGACGAAGGCAAAAGAGACCTTTGGTATAAAAATACCATATTGGACAACCTCTTTGAAGAAATGTATGGCAAACCTAAAATAAACACACCATATTATTATGAAAGGAATAGTTCTTGCAGGCGGGAGTGGCACACGACTCTACCCTATCACCAAAGGTATATCAAAACAGTTGATGCCGATATATGACAAACCCATGATATACTATCCTGTGTCAGTGCTTATGCTGGCAGGAATTCGTGATATACTTATCATCTCAACACCATTTGACCTACCAGGTTTCAAACGACTGCTTGGAGATGGAAGTGACTATGGTGTTCATTTCGAATATGCAGAACAGCCATCACCAGATGGCTTAGCACAAGCATTCACAATTGGGGCCGACTTTATTGGCGATGACTGTGCATGCCTTGTCTTGGGAGATAATATCTTTCAAGGTGTTGGCTTTACAAAGATGCTACGTGAGGCGGTGCGCACGGCAGAAGAAGAACACAAGGCAACAGTATTTGGCTACTGGGTCAATGACCCTGAACGCTATGGCGTTGCAGAATTTGACAAACAAGGAAATTGTCTATCTATTGAGGAGAAGCCCAAAGAACCAAAGAGCAATTACGCAGTAGTGGGATTATACTTCTATCCAAATAAAGTCGTTGACGTTGCGGCACACATAAAGCCATCCGCACGTGGGGAATATGAAATTACAACTGTTAACCAGAAATTCCTAGAAGACGGAGAATTAAAGGTACAGACATTAGGCAGAGGATTCGCATGGTTAGACACTGGTACACATGACAGTCTGTCCGAGGCTTCGACATACATTGAGGTACTTGAGAAGCGACAAGGTTTGAAGGTTGCCTGTCTTGAAGGAATAGCCTACCGTAAAGGCTGGATAACGGAAGAACGTATGCGAGAACTCGCAGAGCCAATGCTAAAAAACCAGTACGGTCAGTACCTATTAAAAGTCATTGACGAGGTAAAACGCTTTGGTACAGGATTAGAGTAATCCCAACAATAAAGACATACAACAATGGAGATTATACAAACAGATATAAAAGATGTATTAATCATCGAGCCACGTGTCTTCAAAGACGCAAGAGGATATTTCTTTGAAAGCTTCTCACAGCGAGAATTTGATGAGAAAGTCACCCCCATACTCGGGCACAACATACATTTCGTGCAGGATAATGAATCAATGTCATCTTATGGAGTGATGAGAGGCCTACATTTCCAGTGTCCCCCATATACGCAGTCAAAATTGGTAAGATGCGTAAGAGGAGCTGTTCTTGATGTGGCTGTTGATATACGCAAAGGCTCCCCAACATACGGGAAACACGTTGCGGTAGAATTGACAGAGGAAAACCACAGGCAGTTCTTTGTCCCAAGAGGTTTTGCCCACGGCTTTGCTGTATTGTCAGAAACGGCAGTGTTCCAATACAAATGTGACGAGTTTTACCATCCTGAGGCCGACGGAGGTATATCCATTACAGATGATTCTCTCGGTATAGACTGGCGCATACCGATGGACAAGGCATTATTGTCAGAGAAAGACACAAAGCACGCAATGCTTTCAGCCTTTGACTCTCCATTTGACATCAACATCTCATTGTATTAACACCCTTCCCTACCAACTAATAAAATGAAAAGAAACATAGTCATTACAGGTGGTGCAGGCTTTATTGGAAGCCACGTGGTACGCCTTTTCGTGAACAAATATCCAGAGTATAACATCATAAACCTTGACAAACTAACATACGCAGGAAATCTCGCAAATCTGAAAGACATAGAGAACAAACCGAACTACAGGTTTGTAAAGATGGACATCTGCGACTTTGAGGCTTTCTATCAACTCATGCAGGACGAAAAGATAGACGGTATCATTCACCTTGCAGCAGAATCGCACGTTGACCGCTCTATAAAAGATCCCTTCACCTTTGCCAAGACAAATGTGATGGGGACACTCTCCTTACTTCAGGCAGCAAAACTCTATTGGGAATCCCTACCAGAGAAATATGAAGGCAAACGCTTCTATCATATTTCCACAGACGAAGTATATGGAGCACTGGCCATGAACAAGCCAGAAGGTGTAAAGCCACCATTCTCCACCACGGCCAGTTCTGCTCAACACCATCTGGCTTACGGTGATGACTTTTTCTATGAGACAACAAAGTACAATCCACATTCTCCTTACTCTGCATCAAAAGCAAGTTCAGACCATTTTGTCCGTGCCTTCCACGACACATACGGTATGCCCACCATTGTCACGAACTGTTCAAACAACTATGGTCCATACCAATTCCCAGAGAAACTAATCCCTCTGTTCATCAACAATATCCGCCACCGCAAGCCATTACCAGTATATGGCAAGGGCGAGAATGTGCGTGACTGGCTATTTGTAGAAGACCACGCAAGGGCAATTGACATTATCTTCCACAAGGGGAAGAATGCAGAAACATATAACATTGGCGGCTTCAACGAATGGAAGAACATAGATATAATAAAGGTTGTCATAAAGACCGTTGACAGGCTGTTAGGACGTGAAGAAAACGAAGACATGAACCTGATTACATACGTAACAGACCGCCTTGGCCATGATGCACGTTACGCAATAGATTCTACCAAGTTACAGAAAGAACTTGGTTGGGAACCCTCCTTACAGTTTGAAGAAGGTATAGAGAAGACCGTCAAGTGGTATCTTGACAATCAAGACTGGATGGATAACGTAACATCTGGTGAATATGAAAAGTATTACGACAAAATGTATAAAGACAGATAACAAACATGTTTGAAAACCTTAGCGAAAGATTAGAACGCTCATTTAAGATATTAAAAGGTGAGGGCAAAATCACCGAGATAAACGTAGCAGAGACCCTGAAAGACGTTCGTCGCGCACTGCTTGATGCTGACGTAAACTACAAAGTGGCGAAGACCTTTACGGACACCGTAAAGAAGAAAGCATTAGGCATGAACGTCCTAACAGCCATCAAGCCAGGGCAACTGATGGTAAAACTGGTTCACGATGAACTTGCAGACCTAATGGGCGGTGAGGCCAAAGAGTTGAACCTCACAGGACACCCTACCATAATAATGATGGCAGGTCTCAACGGTGCTGGTAAAACCACCATGAGTGGAAAGCTCGCAAAACTGCTGAAAGAAAAACGCAATAAGAAGCCCCTGCTTGCCGCCTGTGACACATTCCGTCCCGCTGCCATGGAACAACTGCGCGTATTGGCAGAACAGGTCAATGTCCCCATATACATGGAGGAGGGAGCAAAAGACCCCGTACAGGTGGCACTCAATGCTATCGCCGAAGCAAAGGCAAAGGCATACGATGTAGTTATTGTCGATACAGCAGGCCGTCAGTCCATTGATGAGGAACTGATGCAGCAGGCAGAAAACATCAAGGCAGCCATAAACCCACACGAAACACTGCTTGTCGTGGACTCCATGACAGGCCAAGATGCCGTCAACACAGCAAAGACATTCAATGAAAGACTTGAGATAGACGGCGTCATACTCACAAAACTCGATGGTGACACACGAGGTGGTGCTGCCCTTTCCATACGCAACGTTGTTGACAAACCAATAAAGTTTATTGGAACAGGTGAGAAGATGGAAGCACTTGATGTATTCCATCCTG
>CALYTD010000113.1 GCA_945486445.1 uncultured Prevotellaceae bacterium | reverse complement strand
GAGCATTATGTTACCAAATATAGCTATCGTGGGCAATGCACCAAAGGATAAGTGCGAATTGCTGAATAATATGTTGGCAGAGGAAGAACTGGCCGAGCTCTGCAACATAGTATTATATGGTGCAGATGGCCAACCAGAGAAAGAAGCACTCATTGATGCTTTGCAGGATTGGCGCAATGGCAGGCTGCAGGGGATAGTGTGCCTGCCGTTTACTGGTGGTGTATTGAATGTTCTTAAAGAATGTATGGGCGAAGAAGCAACGCAGGCTTTGCCTATGTATGTGAATGTCAATATGAAGATGGCGTCTGTAATGGGCGATGTGGAAGCTGCGGAAGCTATAACGAATGTGACCAAGGAAACTATCGTGGCACGTATAGAACAGGTTACAGATGCTATGAAAAGAGATTTCTTTATTCTCAACCCTCGCATAGCAGTAGCTGCAATTAGCGAGGTAAAGGCCAAAGCGGTTGAAGGAGATGGAAAAGATGTAGTTACAGAAGCGGTAGAAGAACTATCCCAAAAGGATATAACCATATTGGGTCCTGTTGACACTGCGACATTCTTTAAGTTAGAGAATCTTGGTATATATGATGCATTGGTTGAGATTTATGATGCCCAGTGCATGGAAAACCATGTAAAGACAACAGATGAGGACACCTTAACGATTATATCAGGATTGCGTATCCCCATTGTTACAGGCCAATATGAGGCAACTTTACGTGCAATATTCATGGCATTAGATATAGTGCGTAACAGAAACAATTATGAGACACCCTTTGCTAACCCATTGCAGAAACTGTATAAGGAACGTAAGGAAGATGGGGAGAAAGCACGCTTTACGGTGAAGAAGAAAGGTTTTAATCCAGCAGAACATAGACGAGAGAATGTGAATTACACCACATCTGCGACACCTAAGCCGTCAGTACAGGCGTGATAATATTGTTAAATTTCAGCAAAATGCTATGGTATGTAAAAAAAAATAATTACCTTTGCATTTCGATATGGACTTAAAGGAACTGCAAAATATCAAGCAACATTATAACATCGTTGGAAACAGCGATGGCCTAAATCGTGCCCTTGACATTGCGTTACAGGTGGCACGAACAGATCTTGCTGTACTTATTGTAGGTGAAAGTGGTGTTGGCAAGGAGATAATTCCACGTATCATACATGACTGTTCGCCACGTAGGAGAGAGAAGTACTTTGCAATAAACTGCGGTTCTATACCAGAGGGAACGATAGACTCTGAGTTATTCGGACATGAGAAAGGTTCGTTCACAGGGGCAATAGGAGAGAGTGAAGGCTATTTTGGAGCAGCTAATAGGGGAACGTTGTTCCTTGATGAAGTAGGAGAGTTGCCACTCGCAACACAGGCTCGCCTGCTGCGCGTACTTGAAACAGGGGAATATATCCGTGTCGGAGGACAGGAGATAAGGCGTACAGACGTAAGAATAGTGGCTGCAACAAATGTGAATATGCGCAAGGCCATCACAGAGGGACGCTTCCGCGAAGATTTGTACTATCGACTTAACACAATACCTATACAGATGCCACCGTTGAGGGATAGGGGAGAGGACATAGTATTGCTGTTCCGTCTCTTTGCTATGCAGACCTCGGAGAAATACAGACTGCCACGAATACAGTTGACAGACAATGCAAAGCAGGTGTTGATGAAATACAAATGGCCTGGCAATGTACGTCAGTTGAAGAACATAACGGAACAGATGTCGGTGTTATGTAAGAACAGGGAGATAGATGTTGATGATCTGTTGAAATTCATTCCTGTTAATGAAGAAAGTACACAACTTGCTACAATAACTACCCAGACGGGTGGTTCACGCACTTATGAGAATGAGCGTGAGATGCTATTCAAGATTCTTTATGAGATGCGTGGTAATGTTTCAGACCTTAGAAGGGAAATAGCATCATTGCGTAAGCGGATAGACGAGGCAGCGAATACACCTATGCCAATACAGGCTTATCCGCAGACTGCATACTCAGAGCCACAGCCCATCAATGCGATTGCGCAGGAAATATCAGAGCCTGAGAATCTTAACCTTACCGACCTTAGTAAGATCGTGTTGGAGAAAGCTCTCGAACGTAATGGCGGTAATAGGAAAAAGGCTGCCATAGATCTTGGCATTTCAGACCGTACACTATATAGAAGACTAAAACAATTCGGGATAAGATGAGGGCGCGTCATAACATATTGTTTACCATTTGTTGCATGGCAACATTGATTGTGATTGTTGCTTGCTCCGTTTCGTATAAGTTTAACGGTGCCAGCATTGACTACACAAGAACGAAAACAATACAAATCAATGATTTCCCAATAAGGGCTACGTATGTGTGGGGACCGATGCAGGCCATGTTCAACAACAGATTAAAGGACATATATGCCTCACAAACGCGACTGATTCAGGTGAAACGTAATGGAGACCTAAAGATTGAAGGTGAGATAACACAATACCAGCAACGTAACAAATCGGTCTCTGCTGACGGATATTCTGCTCAAACAGAGTTATCGATGACGGTGAATGTGCGTTTCACAAATAATGCCAAACACAGTGATGACTTTGAAAGGTCATTCACAGCGACAGCCTCTTATGAGACAACACAAAGTCTGGCTTCTGTGCAGGAGGAACTCGTGACGCAGATGTGTAAAGACATTTGCGACCAGATTTTTAATGCAACTGTTGCCAACTGGTAATGAACCTCCCTATTCTTTATTTATAATAAGTAAGGGGAATAAACAGAAAAGAGCGTGAATATTCAAGAGCTGACACAACACCCGGAACTTCTGAACCGTGAGACTCTATACGAACTCAGGCGGTTAACGGCGTTGTACCCATACTATCAGCCCGCAAGGCTCTTGATGATAAAGAATCTATATCTGTTGCACGATCCTACGTTTGATGAGGAATTGCGGAGGGCGGCAATATATTTTACTGATAGGAAGGTTCTCTTTAACCTTGTGGAGGCGGCGCATTACCGCTTGAAGCATAAGTCATTACAGAGTTTTACCAGTTTGCCTGACAGAAGGCTTGGGGCAATAGAGAAGGACAGGGGTGAGTCACGCACGGTGTCACTCATAGACTCTTTCTTAAGTTCTATACCAGAGGGTGAAGGAGATTCTGATAAAATTGTCAACAAGAAGAGTTTGACAGAAGAGAAGAAGCGTAAGCCTACGGCAGCGGACGCAACGGTGGATTATGTGGCATACCTCCTTGCAACGGATTTCGAGGAACTGAACGAGAAGACAGAAAGCACAGAGACAGTTGCGTTGGCAGATACTCCAATGAATGGCGGAGACCTCATTGACGCATTCATTAATAACGAGAATGGGCGTATCACGTTGCAGGATGAGCCAGAGTATTTACCAGAAGTACCGATAGCAGATAACAGCGAGCGTGAACCTGAGGAAGAGTATCTTACTGAGACGTTGGCAGGCATCTATATCAAGCAGGGAAGATACAAGAAGGCATTAGACATAATGAACCGCATAAATGAGAAGGCGGTGAAGAGAAATCTTTATTATGAGGACCAAAAGAGGTTCCTTGCAAAGTTGATAGTAAACCAGAAAACAAAACAATAACATTAAATAAACCAAAAGAACAAAATGTACACATTATTCGTAATTCTTATCGTATTGGCATCATTGCTCATGATTGGTATCGTGCTCATTCAGGAATCAAAGGGCGGTGGACTTGCCTCAGGATTCTCAAGTGCAAACTCCGTGGCAGGTGTACGTCAGACAACACAGTTCATTGAGAAAGCCACATGGGCACTTGCTATCATCATGGTGGTTATAAGCATTGCTTGTGCATACGTAGCACCAGCAGCTGTTACAGAGGGTTCTGTAATTGAGAACGCTGCAACAGAGCAGGCAACAACAAACCCGAACAACGTTCAGGGCTTCGGAGCAGCAGAACAGAAGGACGCAACAGCTCCTGCATCACCTGCTACCGATGCAAAGGCTCCTGCACAGCCAGCCAAGTAATAGGCACTGCATACTTTGCCATGCTTAGCACAATCGCAATATGGTAAAGACATTTATCCCAGTGTTGCTCATATCCTTAGGAATATTGAGTGACTTATACATATTCCATCGTTACATTGGCTCACAGTCAGTGTGGCGATGGATTTGGTGGATTCCCACAAGTGTCATCTTGTTTTTTGCCCTATATTTCCTATTGTTCGGAAAGGGAGTAGGGCAGGAGTACACTTCTGTCAACGTATTCCTTCTGCTTATAAGTCTGTTTTGCATACCCAAGATGCTGTTTGCTATCCTCTCTCTTATTCCTAAGGTAGGAGTATGGATAGGCGCAGCAGTAGCATCATGCGTGGTGTGCATGATATTGTGGGGCATCACCTATGGTTTCTCTCAACTCAAAGTACGTGAGGTGGTGTATGCAAGCCCCGCTGTACCAAAGGCTTTTGACGGATATAGGATAGTACAGTTGTCAGATGCTCACACTGGGACTTTCAGAGGAGTCTATCACCATTTGTTACAAGAGAGCATAGATACAATAAATGCCCTTGCTCCAGACCTTATCTGCTTCGTTGGCGATATAGAGAATTTTTCACCTTCAGAACTGGAAGCTCACGCCGAGGCTTACTCTTCGTTAAAGGCCAAGGATGGGGTCATGAGCGTTATGGGAAACCATGACTACTCATTATACCTAAGGCTTTCCAGAAGCGAAAGGCTTGCAATGGAGAGCAGAACACGGAAAACGGCGCTCTGCAAGCACCTGGAGCATCCTCGTTCCAACGAGTCCTGT
>CALYTD010000112.1 GCA_945486445.1 uncultured Prevotellaceae bacterium | reverse complement strand
ATCTTCATCTTCCCTGCTTCTATGGCAGCCTGCGCCTCCATTCGCTTCTTCATGGCACGGTCGTAGAGTTGTGATTTCAACAGTCTCATGGCGTTCTCGCGGTTCTGTTGCTGCTTGCGGCTCTCGGTGTTGGCAATGAGTATCTCCTCTTCCTCGCCCGTGTCAGGGTCAAGATACATATATCTAAGCCTCACACCCGTCTCCACCTTGTTCACATTCTGTCCTCCCGCGCCGCCGGAACGGAATGTGTCCCATGAGATGCGGGCGGGATCTACCTCCACTTCTATGGAGTCATCAATGAGCGGTGTGACAAATACCGAGGCGAAACTTGTCATTCTCTTGCCCTGCGCGTTGTACGGACTGACGCGCACGAGGCGGTGGACGCCGTTCTCGGATTTAAGGTATCCGTATGCGTACTCGCCCCCTTCTATCTGCATTGTCACGGACTTTATGCCGGCTTCGTCCCCTTCCAGCAGGTCAACTATCGTGACTTTGTATCCTCCTTTCTCTGCCCAGCGCATGTACATACGCATAAGCATCTGTGCCCAGTCTTGTGCTTCTGTTCCGCCTGCGCCCGAATTGATTTTCAATACGGCGTCCATAGGGTCCTCTTCTTGTCGCAACATGTTCCTGAGCTCAAGGTTTTCGATGGCTTGCAAGGCCCTGTCGTAGGCGGTGTCAACCTCTTCTTCCGTCACCATCTCGTCGCGATAGAACTCCATACTCAATTGAAGTTCGTCGGTGGAGGTGCGTACTTCGTCGTAACCCTCTATCCATTTCTTCAGTTCACCCACCACTTTCATCTGCTGCCGGGCCCTTTCCGGGTCGTCCCAGAAGTCCGGTGCCTGTGTGCGCAGGTCCTCTTCTTCGTATGCTATGCGCTTTTTGTCAATGTCAAGGTAATGTGCCAACGCGTCGGCACGGTCTGTTATGTCTTTCAGTTGCTCTTGTGTAATCATTCAGTTTATGGTTGTTTGTTTAGGGGTTAGGGGTTAATGCCCTACTCCTCGTACATCTTTTCTATTATCTCCGCATAGTTTTTGCTTATGACAGTGCGTCTTGTTTTCAGTGTGTTTGTAAGTTCTCCGTTCTCCATGGTGAACGGTTCGGGGAGCAGTGTGAAGCGTTTTACCTGCTCATATCCTGCCAGTCCCTGTTGCAAAGTGCTGATTCTCTCGGTCAACATCTTTATTATCTTGGCGTTGGAGCATAGATCCTGCCTGCTCTCGAACGGTATGTTGTACTCCCGTGCGAAGTCTTCGAGGAAGTTGTATGCTGGTACTATCAGTGCGGAGACAAACTTTCTCTCGTCTGCTATCACCGCTATCTGCTCGATATATTTATCCACCAGCAGTTTGGATTCTACCGCCTGAGGGGCTACATATTTGCCGTTTGAGGTCTTGTATAGGTCCTTTATCCTCTCGGTGAGGAATAGTTCTCCGTCTTTTATGTACCCTGCATCGCCAGTTTTGAAGTACCCTTCCTCGGTGAATGCCTCCTTGTTGAGGCTGTCCCGCTTGTAATATCCGCGGGTGATGGTAGGTCCTTTCAGCAGAATCTCGTTGTTTTCGCCTATCTTTATGTCCAGTCCTTTGATGGGAATGCCTACTGAGCCCACGGTGAACGGCTTGCCCTTGTGGTTGCATGACACTGTGGCAAGGCTCTCGGTAAGTCCGTATCCCACTATCATCTGTATGCCGAGGCTCTTCACAAAGGTCTCAACCTCCGGTGAGACGAATGCTCCCGCGGTGGGAAAGATATTTGGCCGTTCCAGTCCCAGTTGCTTTCTGACCAGCGAAAGGATTGTCTTGTCTATGATTTTGTATTTCAATGCCAGTGCGAGTGACGGCTTTTTACCTTGTGATCTGCACTCCACGTTCACTTTCCTGCCTGTTTCCAGTGCTTCGCGGAACAGTTTTCGTTGCATGGAAGAGGCTGTGTCTATCTTCGATTGCACGCCCGCATACACCTTTTCCCAGAATCTTGGCACTGCTGACATGCACGTTGGATGCCGCTCTCTCATTGCTTTCTGTATGTTATGCGGGTCTGTGTTTATTATCAGTGTGGCCCCCTCGCTGAGTGCGAGGATGTCCCATCCGCGCTCAAAGATATGCGTTATCGGCAGGAATGTTATCACTCTGTCCTGTTCTGTGAGGTCAACGCACTGGTCGTTTGCCTTCAATGCCGCCGCGAACTGCCCTGCCGAGAGCATCACTCCCTTCGAGTCGCCCGTTGTTCCGGACGTGTAGAGGATGTTCAGGAGGTCTTCTTCGTTCAGTTCTGACCATCTTTGGCGCAGTTCCTGCTCCTTGGTCATGTTGTGGGAAAGCCTCATGAAGTCGTGGAAATACATCGAACTGTTGTCGTGGTCGGCCAGAGTTACGGTGTGGTCGTAGATGATTATGCGCTCAAGTGTACCGCATACTGCCTGTACCCGCCGCGCTTTGTCGTACTGTTCCTGCTCTCCCACGAAGATAAACCTTATTCCCGCGTCGTTAATCACGTACTGCAACTGGTTTTCTGAGCTCGTGGCGTAGAAGGGAACGGTTGCTGCCCGTATTCCGAATGCTCCGAAGTCGGTGTAGATGTATTGCAGCGCGTTCTGTGAGAACACGCCGATGTTCTCCTGTACACCTACCCCGAGGCACAGCAAAGCGTCAGAGACACGTTTCACATTCTCTGAAAAGTCAGCCCAGGAGACAGTTTTCCATGTCTCGCTGCCGAAGTCCTGATACTCAAAGACGGTTCTGCTGCCGTACTTCTTTGCCTGCTCGTGCGGGAGCATGGCTACATGACAAACAGTCTGCATAATGCGTTGTTTAGTGAGGTTTCAATGTCTTTGCCGTTTTCCCGACTGTCCATTGGGGTGTGATGTCCTGCCGTAAGGCGGTCATACCCTGTCTGAATACGGTGTAATGGCTATCTCCTAATTCTGTTGCAAAAATATGTAAAAATTCCCGAACAGCCAAATTTTTTACCTGTTTTGTGTTGCCTGTTACGGGAAATATTGTTACCTTTGTTCCCAAACTACCGTTTTTTATCCGATAATTCCACAACTATGGCGACAAAAATATTAAGTGTTGACGATGAGCTTGACCTTGAGTTGCTGCTCACGCAGTATTTCCGGCGCAAGATACGCAAGGGAGAATACGAGTTCTTCTTTGCCCACAACGGCATTGAGGCGTTGCAGATGCTGCTGGAGAACCCCGACATTGACATTGTGCTCAGCGACATAAACATGCCCGAGATGGATGGTCTCACGCTGCTGAAGAAGCTCAACAGCCGGCATAATCCTGCCTTGAAGGTCATAATGGTCAGCGCGTACGGCGAGATGAGCAACATACGCACGGCAATGAACAATGGCGCTTTCGATTTCGCCACGAAGCCGATAGACCTTGAGGACTTGCAGGTGACGATAGAGAAGGCCATTGCCGAGATAGAGTTTGTGAAGCAGACGCAGCGTGAACACGGGCAGCTTGTCGATATAAAAGGTGATCTCGCCCTCGCCGCGGAGATACAACTGGCGATACTTCCAAACAAGTTCCCGCCGTTTGAGGAACTGGCGGGACGCATGGACATATACGCTTCCATGAAGGCGGCGAAGGATGTGGGAGGCGATTTCTATGACTTCTACAAGATAGACGACGACAACATCGGCTTCACCATAGCCGACGTGTCGGGCAAGGGGGTGCCGGCGGCGATATTCATGGCCGTGAGCCACACCCTGTTACGCTTCGCGGGGCGCAAGAGTCTCGATGTGGCCTCGGTGATAAGCGAGAGCAACGACGTGCTTGCCAAGGAGAGTTTCGACTCCATGTTCGTCACTTTGTTTTACGGAATATACAACATTCGCACCGGAGAGGTGAGGTATGTCAACGCCGGTCACAATCCCCCTTACGTGCTGAGGCATGACGGCAGCCTTGAGACGTTGCCCGCATCGCGCAATATCTGCCTTGGTGTGATAGAGCATTATGCCTTCCAACTCGATACGGTGGAACTGAAACCGGGCGACGCCATCGTCACCTTCACCGACGGAGTGACCGAGGCTTGCTCCGTGGCAAACGAGCTTTACGGTGAGCAACGCCTTGAATCACTGCTGAAAGACAGTTACACGGCTGATGCCAAGGGGATAGTGGAGAAGATAAACGAGGCGGTGCGCACTCACGCCGAAGGCACGGAGCAGAGCGACGACATAACCGTGCTGGTGCTGAAACGCAAGTAACACGCAGAAGCATTAGCGGCGAGGATTGCCAGGACAACCATCGCCGTGCGGTGCTTCTTTTTTCGTTTCGGTAACGGTTTGATGGCGAATGGGTTGCGAGACAACGTCTTCCGCCGTCGTAAAGAGGCGCTGATTACCTCACAATCAGGTGCTGATTACACCGTGAACAGGTGCTGGTTACACTGTGAAAGGGTGCTGATTACAACATGCCCGGGAGCCGGGCACGCTGTTGTCGCCATGATACACCGTATCCCATGGCGGCGGAAGGCGGGAGGACAAGCCCCCGGCAGTTTGAGAAAAGAATGACAAACATCCCGTGAAAACCACGATGGACGTACTTAAAATCATAAACAAAGGAATAGCCTTCGCGGCTACCGCGGCTGTGAGCAGTTGGCTGACGTACTGGTTGTGCGCCGGCAAGTACGAGCGTACCGTGGCGGAACTGAACGAGAGGGTTGCCGAACTGGAGGAGAAAGAACTCTCTGCCATGGTGACGAAGCGCATCAGTGAGCAGATGGAGGACATAGCCTTCCAGCAGAAAACCATATCAGACCGGCAGCGT
>CALYTD010000111.1 GCA_945486445.1 uncultured Prevotellaceae bacterium | reverse complement strand
ATTCACTTGCGCAGATATACCGTGCTCAACAGGAGGAACTTGACGGCGAACAGCGCAAGGAAGTGATAAAGAAAATGTTTAATGTGTATGACATAATAGAGGAGAAATATCCCGACTGGAGCAACATACACTACGTTCTCTACACCCATGCACGCTGGACATACTCCTTCTTTGACCCTGAGAACGCGCAGAGCCTTGCCCTGCCATACTACCAAAAACTGTATGACGTGCTGGAAAAACGTGGAAAACTGTCGGAACAGGAGAACACAATGATTGTTGAGGCCTGTCAATATACGGCCTCAGACAGTTACTTCCAGAAACACAACGTGGCGGAGGCACGCCTCTGGTGGGCGCGAATCTTGAAGTATGACCCTACAAATCAGGCGGCGAAGGACGCCTTGGAAAAGATTAGGGAATAGCCTGTCCGCACGTAAAGATATGCGCCAATGTCACTGCTTAGCCCTTTCTTGGGATGGAACAGTACATTGGCGCTTTTATGTTAATTACGCTTTGTTTTAACATTCGGTACCCTTGCTTTTAACATTTTCCTTGCGATAAAATCCACGAGAGGTTGTTACGGCGGAAAAACGCAGGAGAATCATCTTGTGGTTACTATCTGACAGTCAGACGATAACAATCTGAAGCCTTTACGAAATTCGTGTAAAGGCGTCGTAATCAGGCCCTTTTTATGTTCTTGCAGGCCGTGTGTCCCGCGGTAAATAGGTGCTAATCACAGTGTGAAAGAGGCCTTTTTACAGTGTAAAGAGGTGCTGATGACGTTGCGTAGGCATAGTGATGCCCTTGGAAACACCGTATTCTGCCCTTGTAAACTCTATTTCCTTACTCCGGGAAGAAGGGTGTGTTTAACAAATGAAGCGTTCCTTAACGGTTGCGAATGACGGCGACTTGCACAGCCTCCAGGCGGTGATGCCAACACGTGCAGGGCAAGATAAAAATGCAGTTAAAATTTGGTTGTTACAGGAAAATTACGTACATTTGCAGATAAAAGTTTATACAAGAGGCGATAAAGCATAAAATTTAACCGATGGAAAGTAATTTCGTAGATTACGTAAAGATATTATGCCGCTCAGGAAAAGGCGGCAGGGGCAGTATGCACCTTAGGCGAGTGAAGTACAATCCCAACGGCGGTCCGGACGGAGGAGACGGTGGTAAGGGTGGCAGCATCATCCTTCGCGGCAACCATAACTACTGGACGCTGTTGCACCTGAAATACCAACGCCACGTGTTTGCAGAGCACGGCGGCAACGGTGGGCGTGACAAGTGCCACGGAACAAACGGCAAGGACGTGTACATTGACGTGCCCTGCGGCACCGTAGTGTATGACGCCGAGACGGGAAAGTACGTCTGTGACGTCATGGAGGACGGTCAGGAGGTGGTACTTTTGAAAGGAGGCAGGGGAGGATTGGGTAACTTCCAGTTCCGTACCGCTACCAATCAGGCACCGCGTTTTGCCCAACCCGGAGAGCCAATGCAGGAGATGACGGTGATAATGGAACTGAAACTGCTTGCCGATGTAGGCCTTGTAGGACTGCCAAACGCTGGCAAATCCACCCTGCTGTCAAGCCTTTCATCAGCCAGACCGAAGATAGCCAACTACCCCTTCACCACCCTTGAGCCGTCGTTGGGTATAGTGCCTTACCGTGACCACAAGTCGTTTGTCATGGCAGACATACCGGGCATCATAGAAGGAGCCGCTGAGGGCAAGGGATTAGGCTTGCGTTTCCTGCGCCATATAGAGCGTAACTCGCTGCTGTTGTTCATGGTTCCGGGCGATACGGACGACATAAAGAAGGAGTATGAGTTGCTACTGGGAGAGTTGGAGCGTTTCAATCCCGACCTGTTACAGAAGCACCGGGTGCTCGCTATCACCAAGTGTGACCTGCTGGACGAGGAACTTATCACCATGTTAAAGGAAGACCTGCGCGCCAGTGGTCTGCTATCACACGACGGAACGACAGAGAACGGACACGTAGTGTTCATCTCCAGCGTAACGGGTATGGGCCTTGACGAACTAAAAGACGTGCTGTGGGAAGAGTTAAACAGCGAATCTAACAAGATAGCCGGCGTCATAGCAGAAGACACAATAGTACACCGTGACAAGGACTTGACACGCCTTGCCGTTGAAGTTATGGAGGAAGACCGTGACGCAGACGCAGAGATTGGCATAGTGGATGACCTTGACGAGGACGAGATAGAGTACCTTGACGAAGACGATATAGAAGACCTTGACGACTTTGAATACGCTGACGAGGACGAGAAATGATGACAGACGGAATCTTAACATACACACTCGGCGAGGAAATAGTGGCATTTACCACCGACAGGACGGTGGGGCGTGACCCTGAGAAAGTAACAGAAGCGGTGTGGAAAAGGCTTAACAACACCGCAGTCAGTACGGGACAGTGCCACAAAGAGCAACTGCGCTTCGCACGACCACATCAAACTCACGATGACAAAGTAATGCCCATAGCAGAAGAGTTCTTCTCACTGACGGAGCAAACACAACGTATGCTCATGGAAGGAAAGGACGCCGTGATGACAGATATGGCGCAGGTAATACTCGGAGTATCCACCGCTGACTGCATCCCCGTGCTGCTTTATGACCCCGAACACCATGCCGCCGCAGCAGTACACGCAGGTTGGCGCGGGACAGTAAAGCGCATAGTGAGGAAGACATTGGAGCAGATGAGGCTGATGTATCACACTAATCCCGCCGTGTGCAGGGCCGCAATAGGACCAGGAATAAGCCTCGACAGCTTTGAAGTAGGCGATGAAGTCTATGCAACCTTTATCCAGGCAGGATTCGATATGAACGGTGTGGCACGACGATACCCCGTCATGCAGGCAGCAGAAAGCACCGCCGGGCAGCCAGAGAAATGGCACATTGACCTGAAAGAGGTAAACCGTCGCCAACTGATGATGGCCGGATTGCTGGAAGAAAACATAGAGGTGAGCACCATAGACACCCTCACTGACACACGATTCTACTCCGCACGCCGTGAGCAAAAGGACGGAATAAAATGCGGAAGAATATTCACCGGCTTCGTGATGAGGCCGTGAATACCGCACGAAAAACACCACCTGTAACCTGAAACCTAATCAAAAAAACATGCTGACAAGACTATTATACATTCTATTATTGACCAGTTCGTTAGCCGTTTCCGTGCTGCCGGTGACGGGGAAACGCCCTGTTCACACGGCGAAAGACACTCTGCGCAACATCAAACAGGGCGAATACAGGTTCACACACTATGATGATCACAACGGAATGTCGCAGTGGCACCTCACCAGAATACTGCAAGACAAGCGCGGATTCCTGTGGTTTGCCACGTGGAACGGTCTTAATCGCTATGACGGTTATGACTTCGCGGTGTTTAAATCGCAGCCCGGCGACGGCAACAACCTTACCTCTGACCGCATAAGGAATATGCAGATGGGTGACGATGGCAACATATACTGTGTCATAAACAAGCACGTATGGCGCTTCAACCTTACTTCCTACCGCTTTGAAGAGCCTGATGCCGCCACGCAGGAACGTTATCTTGCGAGGATCAACGTTGACCCATCGGTGCAGAAGGAACACTCGGTTACGGTGGGCGGACGGCAGTTTGACCGTGTGAGGCAGGTGTTTTGGGACGCCCAGCGCAATGCGTGGATAATGGGACTGTATGGTGTTTACAAGGCTACCCCTGCCCCCCAGCCAGCAGAAATGGTGCCCTCTGTGCCGAAAGATATAGTTCGTTGCATCTTTACTGATAGCAAAAAGCGTATCTGGGTGACCACACGAAACAACGGAGTGGTAACGATTCTGGACAGTTTGGCTAACTTTGTCGGCTATCTTGGTGCTGATGGCAGGCTGCACAGTGAGCCTTCACGCTTTGCTCCAGTGTATTGTGTCATGCAACAACGTAACGGTACGTTCTGGCTTGGCAGCAAACCTGATGGTTTATTCCGCCTTGTAGAGACGCAGGAGGGTGTCTTCCGTATTGAGCATTATGGTCAAGGAACACCGTTGCAGGTGCGTAGGGGTGAGACATTGAACTGTAATGCCATCTATGACATAAAGGAAGACCGTCGCGGACGGCTATGGATTGCTACCCACGGAGGTGGCCTAAACCTGTTGGAGAACCCCTCGGCATCGGTCAAGAGGTTCCGTCATAGGGACAATACGTTTAGGGATTACCCTGCCGGCAATGTCTTTATGCGTCGTCTGATGGTAGTGGGTGACTCGCTGATAATCGCTACTACGACTGAGGGGCTTATCGTTGTGAAGGACATAATGGCTGCGCCGGAGAAGGTTTCGTTCAATCTTCACCTGCGTGAGTCTAAGCGAAAGGAAAGTCTTTCATGCAGTGCCGTTATGGATATGCTTATTGACAGGAAGGGCAGGTTGTTCATCTCAACGGAGAGTGGCGGTGTGAATATGCTTCTGACGCGTGACCTTTCTTCCAAGACCTTTGACTTCCGCCACTTCAATACCACCACGGGCATGGGTTCAGATGTGGCTCTTGCCATGACGGAGGTGGGCGATGCGATACTTGTGCAGTGTAACAATCAGGTGACAAGGATAAACGCTGACGTTGGTGAGACGGAGAATTTCAACGACCTTTTCTTCTCAATGGTCTCACGTTTTTCAGATGCTGAGCCAGTGATGTTAAAGGACGGCCGGTGGCTGTTGTCCTCAGAGGCGGGACTGTTGGTGATGCCTGAACAGGCGTTCCACCAGCGTTCGTATGTTCCGCGAATAGTCCTCACGTCGTTTGCCATACCTGGCAGACCCGTGGACTACACCGCCGACGTACACGACACCATACGCCTTGCACCGTCAG
>CALYTD010000110.1 GCA_945486445.1 uncultured Prevotellaceae bacterium | reverse complement strand
GAGAATGCTTTTACGAAAAGATTTCGTAAATTTGCACTTGCTAGTTGAATCCGCGCAAACTTTTCTACCATATAAAACGTTAAAAAGTAGCGAAAAAGGCGATACTAACACCCATTGCGCCAGCATACACGCATAACAAGGGAGGACACTACGGCAACAGCCATCGGCACGGTTTACGACAGTTACAAAAAAGGCCCTGCCAGCGGCAAGGCCATATAACGCTAATAAAAAAGACGCTATCCCGTAAGGCAAAGACAACGGATTACAGCACGCATAACACGCGCCGACAGCCCGTAATCACTCAAAATAGAAGGAGAGGGCAATCATCTTGCTATGAGCCCGACTCACACTTGCTGCATAAGGCAGCGCCGCCTCGTCACGCATTGACGGCAGACGAGAGGTATCAAGGCAGTTGCTGAGGCCGTACATAAACTTCAATTCCGGGCGGAGTTTGAAGAAAGGCAGATAGAAATCACAGCCAAGACCCACCTCAAGGAACACGTCAGACTTCTTCAACTGCACATAGTCACCCGACTTGGAAGAGAGATTCATCATAGGAGAGATACCCGCCATGATATAAGGACGGTGATTGTTGAAACGCTGGGCAGCATAGATAAGGTCAAGACCCGCGCCAACATACACCGTGCGCAGCGACTGCCGCTCCTGGTGAGGCGCACCACTGGCGTCAGGTTTGTTATAATTATTAAAAGCAATGCTGCGCGTTCCGAAATACAACTGCGGAGCAACACGGAAGGCAAAATACTGATTCAGGCGCACTTCTCCTATCACACCAACATTGAAACCCATGTCCCAATTATGCTGGTCAGCAGTGACAAGAGACTGCATCTGCGTGCCGTCCTCCATGGTTATGGTCTGCAAACCAACGTTATCAAACTCCAAATCCTGCACGTTAGTACCCACAACAATGCCGAGGTGGAACGGACGCAAATCAGTATAAGGGCGATTCTGCACCCTACGCTCCTGCGCATGAAGCAGCGATACCGCCGCTATCATATATATAAGTAATGTATATAATCTTAGCATGATAAAGAAGTCATTATGAATAAATAAACGTATAACAACGCTGAAAATTATGTTTTTCAACAGCAAATAACATAAAAAAGATAGAAAAATACGTTTTCTAACAAAAAAATACTACCTAATTGTAGGTATTTCAAAAATAAATTCCTACCTTTGCAGTAGTAAATACAATAGCAACAACATACCAAGACATTATAAACAAACTAAAAAAACAAGACTATGGCTTACGTAATTAGCAACGACTGTATCGCTTGCGGTACCTGTATTGACGAGTGTCCATCAGAGGCTATCTCTGCTGGCGACATCTATTCTATCAACCCTGATGCCTGCACAGAGTGCGGCACATGCGCTGATGTATGTCCAAACGAGGCTATAAGCCTTGGCTAAACACAGGCAAGCACAAGCTTAAAAACAAGACAAGAGTGGCTATCCCCCGCGATAGTCGCTCTTTTTTTTGCCCTTTTACTTGCATTTTTGAAAATAACTTATTAACTTTGCAAAACACTATGAAGTAGCCACACCACAACACTAACGCGGCATTAACACCACCCACGTAACCTAAACACAAAAGAAACCATGCTAATACTATTCAACATACACTACATAGCGTCATACGCCGACGGACTGTTTGTCAACATAAAGATGCCCGACGGCAGCATGGAAGCACACAAAATGACCCAGTGGCAGGACGGTTGCTGGCAGTGCGAACTACGCCTTGACACCCGCGGAGCAAACACCCTGGACTACTATTACTCCGTGCGACGCATGGAAACAATACTAAGAACAGAGTGGACAACACAGGCACACCGCATCGACATAGGACAAACAGGACTGCAACAATACACCGTATATGACACGTGGATAGACATACCACACGACACATACCTATATACCTCAGCATACACACAATGCATCAACCGCAGAGAAAACCACAAAGTGTATCGCAGAACAAACCCCTCCGTACTCAGACTGAAAGTACGCGCACCACAATTACGTGGCTATGAGAGGCTGGTAGTGGCCGGTTCACACCCAGTTCTCGGCGAATGGGACCTCGCACGAGCCATACCCTGCGTAGAACAAGCACCAAACGAGTGGGTATGCGACATCGACGCAGAATACGCAGCAGCCGAAGAACTGGAATATAAGTTCGTTGCAGTAAAAGAAAGCGACCCCTACGACAGCCCAATGTGGGAGACAGGAGAGAAC
This sequence comes from uncultured Prevotellaceae bacterium, assembly GCA_945486445.1. GTDB lineage: Bacteria > Bacteroidota > Bacteroidia > Bacteroidales > Bacteroidaceae > Prevotella. Next base: position 2,605 of record CALYTD010000110.1, on the reverse strand, counting down.
AGACACATAACAATGCCACGCATGAGGCAAGGAGAAATCACCGAATACGAGTTACCACAAGCATTCTTTGAGATATGGAACGTACGCAAAGCAGGAACACTCGTACCAGTATTCTCATTGCGAACAGAAGGCAGTTTCGGCGTAGGAGACTTCGGAGACCTTACAGATATGATAGACTGGATAGCCTATACAGGACAGAGACTATTACAAGTACTGCCGATAAACGACACCACCATCACCCACACATGGACCGACTCATACCCCTACTCATGCATAAGCATCTTCGCATTGCACCCACAATACGCAGATTTCAGGCAACTGCCACCACTCGCCGACAAACAAAAAGCAGAGGAGATGGAGGCACTTCGGAAAGAACTCAACGCCCTTCCGCAGATAGACTATGAGCGGGTAAACAACGCAAAGAACGAGTATCTGCGCCTATTGTACCAACAAGAGGGCAGAGAGACAATGTCTTCACCCGGCTTCAAGCAGTGGTTTGAAGAGGAACAACGATGGCTTGTGCCCTACGCACAGTACTGTTACCTGCGTGACAGCAACGCTACCGCAGACTTCACACAATGGGAAGGGCACGAAAGTTGGAACGAAGCAGACCGGGCACAACTCACCAATACACGAACAAAAGCCTATAAACAGGTATCATTCTACTACTACGTGCAGTACATTCTTGCCTCACAAATGAAGGCAGCACATGAACATGCCCGTGAGAAAAGGGTCATATTAAAAGGAGATATACCAATAGGCGTTCACCGGCAAGGTTGCGATGTATGGCAGGAAGCACGCTATTTCAACCTCGATGGGCAGGCCGGAGCACCGCCAGACGAGTTCTCCATCAACGGACAAAACTGGGGATTCCCCACATATAACTGGGATGAAATGCTGAAAGACGGCTGTTTATGGTGGGTAAGGCGCTTCCAGAACATGCAAAAGTACTTTGATGCCTATCGCATTGACCACGTGTTAGGCTTCTTCCGGATATGGGAAATCCCGTCAAATGCCGTTCATGGCCTCATGGGACAGTTCCGTCCGGCTCTCGGACTGACCTCAGACGAGATAGAAGCATATGGACTTCACTTCAGAAGAGGCCGCTTCACAAGGCCGTATATCACCAAAGAGATACTGGAGTCGATATTCGGCGGAGAGCAGGCGGCCATGGTTCGTGACACGTTCCTTACCCCATACAAGGAAGGTCTGTACCTGCCCAAAGCGGAATATGACACGCAACGCAAGGTAGAAGCAGCCGTATCTGACAGCAATCTGCGTGACGGGCTATACACATTGCTTAGTGATGTGCTTTTCATTCGCGACAAGAAAGACCCTGACCTGTACCACCCACGCATAGCCGCACAGCACACTTATATATATAAGGTATTGCTTTCAGACAGCGACCGCGACTGTTTCAACCGCCTTTATGACGATTATTACTACCGTCGCAACACGCATTTCTGGTATAATGAGGCCATGAAAAAGTTGCCAAAGCTTGTTGAAGCCACAAGAATGCTTGTCTGTGCCGAGGATCTTGGCATGATACCGGAGTGCGTTCCCACTGTGATGAACGAGTTGCGGATACTCTCTCTTGAGGTGCAGTCAATGCCAAAGGAGATGGGACAACAGTTCGGCAGACCGGAATATTACCCTTATCGCAGCGTATGCACCATTGACAGCCACGACATGCCGACGCTACGGATGTGGTGGGACGAGGACTTTGACAGGGCACAAGCATTCTATTCCACCGTGCTTAACCGCCGAGACGATGCTCCTCACCCGTTACCAGCATGGTTAGCACGTGATATTATGTCGCGAAACCTGCAATCCGCCTCCATGCTTTGCGTGCTTTCGTTGCAGGACTGGCTTGCCATCAGCGGGGAACTGCGACTTCCTAACGCTACGGCGGAGCGCATAAACATACCCGCCAACCCACATCATTACTGGCGATACCGTATGCATCTCAATATAAGTGACATGATGAAGAACCAGCGTTTCTGCGATGATATAGCGGAAATGATAACACAAAGCGGCAGATGAAGATACTACGCATAGAGCCGTCATCATGGTATGTGGGTATGAAAGATACCATATTACAACTGATGTTGACGGGGGAAGACATTAATAATGCCGAGATAACCGTGTGTTATCCCGGCATTTACCTTTTGGAGACGGTGCGTTCCTGCGACAGCCACTACCTGTTCCTCTACCTCGACACCGCCGGCTGTGAGGCAGGCACCATGCTTATACGCGTCAGCAAGGGCGGCGAGACAGTGGAGATACCATACGTTCTCATGGAAAGAAGCATGCATGGAGAGGACCGCAAGAGCCTCTCTCCGGCGGATGTGGTGTATCTTCTCATGCCTGACAGGTTCGCAAAAGCCTCCGCTTCATCCTCCGCGGAACAGCGTGGCAAGGCATTTCATCCCTCTGCACGGTGTGGCGGAGACCTTGAAGGCATACGCACCCACCTGTCATATCTTTCTGATTTAGGTGTCACAGCATTGTGGTTGACACCTGTTCTACACAACAATATGCCCGAAACGAATAAGTTTACCTCATATCATGGCTACGCCGTGACTGATTTTTACGCCATAGACCC
>CALYTD010000109.1 GCA_945486445.1 uncultured Prevotellaceae bacterium | reverse complement strand
TCAGTGCCGCCAAGGAGCACCACGCCGCCGTGATAGGCCTCAGCGGACTGATAACACCCTCGCTGGACGAGATGATACGCACCATCAGGGAACTGCAACAGCAGGGCATGAACATACCCGTGATAGTTGGCGGAGCAACTACCTCACCACTGCACACAGCGGTGAAGATGGCACCGGAATACCCTGACGGAGTGGTGATACACGCCCATGCCGCTGCTGACAACCCCACCATCATACGCCACCTGCTCGCAGAAGACAGAGAGGAATACATCGCCACGATAAAGGCACAGCAACATACCATACGCGAAAACTACAACCGCAGAGAGACAGAGAAGGCCACACCACTGACAATCAGCGAGGCAAGGAGCCGCCGACACGTGAAACGCGCCGAGGAAGTGGCAATACCCACAGCGGAAGCCATGAAGCCCCTCCGCTCAGACAACCACTCACTGCTGCACCCAAAGGGCGGCTGCCTGTGCTGCGACCCACTCGTGCCACTGATAAACTGGCAGATGTTCCTATCAGCATGGGGACTGAAAGGACACTTCCCGGAAATACTCTCTGACAAAGAAAAGGGCGCAGAGGCACAGAAACTGTACCGCGACGCACAGCAACTGTTAGAGAGAATAATACGCCTGCGCCTGCTGCGGCTGCAGATGAGGGCGCAGATTCTGCCGGCATACAGCGAGGAGGACGACATCGTAATCACCGCCACTGACGGCACCACATACCGCCTGCCCATGCAGCGCAGCGTGAGAGACGAGGCGGAGACCAAGTGCCTGGCAGACTACCTGCTGCCGCGAAAGGGTGGGGGAGAGCCCCCCAGGGACTACGTGTGCCCCTTCGTGGTGAGCGCGGGAGTGGGACTGGCGGAGATGCAGGAGCGGTATCGCGCCGACGGCGACGAGTATCACGCCATCATGCTGAAACTCCTCGCCGACCGTCTGGCGGAGGCTATGGCGGAAAAACTGTCTCTGGACCTGCGGGACACGCTGCGCTGGGGCAAGAGCAACATACGCATGGCGTTCGGATACAGCAGTTGCCCCGACCACACACTGAAACGGCAGGTGTTCCAAATACTGGGGGTAGGGGAGGAGACAGGTCTCACCCTGACCGACACCTGCATGATAAACCCCGGCGAAAGCATCTGCGGACTGATATTCGCCAACACGCCGGAGAGGTATTTCTGAGGGTTGGAGGTTGTAGGTTGAAGGTTAGGAGGTTGTGGGGTGAAGGTTTGGATGTTGTAGGTTGAAGGTTAGGAGGTTGTAGGTTGAAGGTTAGGAGGTTTGTGGGTTCTCACAGGGATTCCGGAACAAACGCTACCTGTTAACCACGCAATCAGCAGCCGTTAACACCATAAACAGCACCTGTTAACCACGCGGAAAAGCGCAAATAACATTCCCCCACCGCCCGGCACGAACACCAACACCCCCCTCGTCCCACGGCGTTTCGTACGCCGTGGCAGCAACAAAACCACCAAACGACAAAACGACAAAATAACTATGAAAGTAATCGACATAATAAACCAGGCACAGGAGACGGGCAAGCCCCGCTTCTCCTTTGAGTTGCTGCCACCGCTGAAAGGTGACGGCCTGGACAAGACATTCGGCGCGATAGACCGCCTGATGCCCTTCGGGCCCGCCTTCATCAACGTGACGTGCCACCGCGAGGAGGTGAAATACACCGAGCGGGCGGACGGACTGATAGAGAAACACATCATGCGCCGCCGGCCGGGAACACTGGGCGTGTCCGCCGCCATAAAGCAGAAATACGGAGTGGAGGTGGTGCCACACCTCATCTGCGGCGGACAGTCACGGTATGACATAGAGGACACACTGATAGACATGGACTTCCTCGGCATACAGAACGTGCTGGCTCTGCGCGGCGACGCCATGCCCGGGGCACACCGCTTCATGCCACACAGCGAGGGACACGCACACGCCGACCAACTGGTGAGGCAGATAGTGGCAATGAACGGCGGGCAGTTCATTGACGGAGAGCCTAACACCAACCACCGCACCGACTTCTGCATTGGCGTGGCGGGATACCCGGAGAAGCACGTGGAATCGCCGAACTCACTGACGGACCTCGGCTATCTCAAACAGAAAGTGGACGCGGGGGCGGAGTACATAGCCACACAGATATGTTACGACGCAGACACCATAATACGCTTCCGCGACCGCTGCGCGGAGATAGGCATCAACGTTCCCATACTGCCCGGCATAAAACCCTTCGCCACCAAGACGCAACTGACGGTGCTGCCGCAGACCTTCGCCGTGGACCTGCCGCAACGGCTGGTGAACAAGGTGATGGCCTGCCGCGACAACGACGACGTGAAGAAAGTAGGCGTGGAGTGGGCGATAGACCAGGGCGAGGCTCTGCTGAGAGCAGGATTCCCCGTGCTGCACTTCTACACCATGACAAAAACGGAACAGGTGGAGGAGATTGTTGGTTGTTTAGTGGTTTAGTGGTTTGGTGGTTTGGTTGATAGAAATGAAAGGTAACCCTAAACAACCAAACAACCAAACAACCAAACCACTAAACCACCAAACAACCAAACAACCAAACAACCAAACAACTAAACAACTAAACAACAAAATACAATGGCATTAAAATGTGGCATAGTAGGTCTGCCCAACGTAGGCAAATCTACCTTATTCAACTGCCTGTCAAGCGCAAAGGCACAGGCGGCAAACTTCCCTTTCTGCACGATAGAACCCAACGTGGGCGTGATAACCGTGCCCGACGAGAGACTGACAAAACTCGCGGAGATAGTGCACCCGGGCAGGATAGTGCCCGCAACCTGCGAGATTGTTGACATTGCCGGACTGGTGAAAGGAGCAAGCAAAGGCGAGGGCCTCGGCAACAAGTTCCTCGGAAACATACGCGAGACAGACGCCATCATACACGTGTTGCGCTGTTTCGAGGACGAGAACATAACACACGTGGACGGCACCATAGACCCCATACGCGACAAAGAGATAATAGACACCGAACTGCAACTGAAAGACCTTGAGACCATAGAGGGACGTCTGGCAAAGACAGCCAAGATAGCCTCAACAGGCAACAAGGACGCAAAAGTAGAACTGGCAGTACTCACAGCATACAAAGAGGCACTGGACGCAGGGCGCAACGCACGAACCGTAACATTCGACTCAAAAGAAGAACAGGAGGCAGCACGCAACCTCTTCCTGCTGACAAGCAAGCCCGTGCTCTACGTATGCAACGTGGATGAGGCCTCAGCCAAAGACGGCAACGAATGGACCAGCAAGGTGGAGGCCCTGGCAAAGGAAGAGAACGCGGAAATGATGGTGGTGGCAGCGAAGACGGAAGAGGACATAGCAGGCTTCGAGTCATACGAGGACAAGCAACTCTTCCTTGAGGAACTGGGACTGGAAGAGAGCGGCGTGAACCGCCTGATAAAGAAAGCCTACTCGCTGCTCAACCTCGAAACCTTCATCACCGCCGGCGAGATGGAAGTGAAGGCATGGACATACCACAAGGGATGGAAAGCCCCGCAATGCGCCGGCGTGATACACACCGACTTCGAGAAAGGCTTTATCCGCGCGGAAGTGATAAAGTATGAGGACTACATCAAGTACGGTTCCGAGGCCGCCATACGCGAAGCCGGCAAGCTGGGCATAGAGGGCAAGGACTATGTAGTACAGGACGGAGACATCATGCACTTCCGGTTTAATGTTTAATAAGGTTGGAGGTTTGAGGTTGAAGGTTGAAGGTCACATCGCACAAAACCTACAACCATCAACCCCAAACCCACAACCCCAAACCCACAACCTCAAACCTACAACCTCAAATGCTCTACATCCACTGGAATCCCGACCTAATAATGTTCCACATAGGAACACTGTCAATACGCTGGTACTCCACATGCTGGCTCATAGGCCTGCTGCTGTCATACCTAACAGTAAAATACCTCTACCGCAAGATAAAGATAGCCGACGAGAAGTTTGAGCCACTCTTCTTCTACTGCTTCGTGGGCATCCTTGTAGGCGCGAGGCTCGGCCACTGCCTGTTCTATGAGCCCGGCTACTTCCTCAGCAGCGGCACACACATCGTGGAGATGCTGCTGCCAATACGGCAAGACCCCTGGGGCGGCTGGCACTTCACAGGCTACGAGGGACTGGCATCCCACGGCGGGACGCTGGGACTGCTAATAGCCATACTGCTCTACTGCCGCAACATGCAGGTGAAACCATGGACGGCACTCGACGCCATAAGCCTCTCCGTGCCATTCGCGGCGACCTTCATAAGGCTGGGAAACCTCATGAACTCGGAGATAATAGGCAAGCCGACCGACGTGCCATGGGCCTTCATCTTCGAGAGAGTCGATATGCAACCGCGCCATCCCGGACAACTCTATGAGGCGATAGCCTACTTCTGCTTCTTCTTCATCATGTGGTATCTGTGGAAGAAACGCCCACGACTGCTCGGCACAGGCTTCTTCTTCGGCCTCGACATACTGCTCATATTCACCGCCCGCTTCTTCATAGAATACACCAAAGAGGTGCAGGAAGCCTTCGAGGCATCACTGCCGTTAGACATGGGACAACTGCTCTCAATACCATTCATCATAGCAGGAGCATACTTCACATGGAACGGAATGAGAAAAGAAATAAAGAAGGAGAACTAACAACCAAACCACCAAACAACTAAACAATGGCAAAGAAAGACGGCGAGCTGACGCCGATGATGAAACAGTTCTTCGACCTTAAGGCAAAACACCCTGAGGCCATGCTGCTGTTCCGCTGCGGTGACTTCTACGAGACATATTGCGATGACGCCATAGACGCCTCCCGCATACTGGGCATCACGCTGACACGCCGTAACAACGGAGCC
>CALYTD010000108.1 GCA_945486445.1 uncultured Prevotellaceae bacterium | reverse complement strand
GTTCTCTCGGATTTGCCAATATGCGTAGCGATTTCTTTTTGTGTGGCTTTAGGCTGTTCTCGCAGGAAGTTCAATACAGCGATTTCTTCCAAAGTGCAATTCAAAGTGCAAATATTGCACTTTTGGGCAACTTCGCTTGACAGGTTTGCACTTTGAATGCCCTGTGTAGAAGACTCTTGAACAAGCATTGTACGGTTCTTTAGTTCGTTGTGCTCGGAAAGTATGAGATTCCTAAAGAATGACTCAATATATTCGGTAGTGGCGTAAATGCCTTTGCCCAAATTGTTGTAGTTGGCACGAACCAAGGCATTACGGAAATACCAGGAATGATTGGCAAACGCTTCGTTGCTGATATCAAAACCAAACGTGCGCAGGTATTTGATTGTAAATACTGCCGTTGTACGGGTATTTCCCTCACCGAAAGCGTGAATCTGCCAGATTCCGGATATAAAACTTGCAATATGTGTGATTGCCTCGTTGATGTTCAAATTCTTATAACTGAAATTCTTTTCCTGCATGAAATCGTAATCAAGAGTTTCACGTATGCTGTCGGCACTGGCATAAAGAACGGTTTCACCTTTCAGCACCCATTCCTTTTTAGTTATATTGTAATCTCTAATCTTACCTGCAAATTTGTATATGCCATGGAAAAGGCGACGATGAATGGTGATATATCCAACAGGCGAGAATGTGAATGTATTCTCCGATAATATCTCGGCGATACGAGCCGAAACCTTATCGGCTTCTTCCGTTCTGTCTTCTATGTCGGCTCTAACGGTCTTTGATTGATAGTAACTGTCAATAAGCTGCTTGGCTTCTTCGATAGTTATATCACCTTCAATATGCTGACGGGCAGTTTGTATCAGATATTCAGACGGTTTCAAAGCGTCCACCGCCTGCAAACCGATAGCGGTCTGCCATGCATAGCCCTTTTCTCTTTTCTGAGGCTCACCTTGTCTTATATATTCTTCAAAGTCATTCATTGTCTGATGTTTTTAACTGTTTAATGGATTGATTTTAACTTCTCCAGGCATGAGTTTCGGATGTGGTTCACAAAGAATGTGGGATGCAATAGAAAAAGTAATCAGGTTATGGGTCTTATCGATGTCAAGAACCCATAACCTGATTTGCTTAAAACGCGTATTTCTTGTTGTTGATGATGTATATTCCCTTCGTTGGCGCATTTGTCTTTCGGCCTGAAAGGTCATATATCACGTTCTGTTCCATCGGTGCATTGTCTGTTTCCTGCACGTCTTTTAGTCCGTCAGCCTGCTTGTATGAGAAGGTGATAATGGCGTATATCTGTTTGTTTTTGCCTGCTGAGTCGATGTCACTTGTTGTTATCAGTGAGTTGTCAAACTTCAGAACGATGTTGTTTGTGGCGTTGAATCCGCTGGCTTTTGCCGTTGCTGGTGTTTGTCCCTTTGTTCCTCCGGGGAATGTTACGGGGCTTGCCAGTACAGATTCTGCTGCTCCGTCTATGCAGATGTCTGTCAGTGTGATGGAGCGGTCGGCTTTGGTTGAGGTGTTGTTGCTTCTTGCCTCTATTGTAATGCCTGTTATAACGTATCCGTTGTTGACGTTGAATGTTATGGTGTTGCCGTTGTTCCCTGTGCGTATTTTCAGGTATTCACCGCTTGATGAGGCTGTCAGTTCCTGATTTGCGCCTGCTGAGTAGCATATACCTGCCACCGTTCCCTTGTCTTCTGACGGTGCTGTTAGTTTCTCTGTCATGTCTTCTCCTGGTGCTGTTGGCTCCTGAGGTGCTGCCGGTGCGTTGTTGGCGGTGGCGGTGGTGTATGTTGTTCCGTTTATGCCGAGGTAGTCTGGCAGGAAGTAACCGAGGTGTGGCGGCTGGTTATATGCTGAGTTTTGCCATGCTATTCCCATGCGATAGATGTGGTCTTCCATCAGACAGGGCACCTTGTAGGCTGTCTCTTCTGGGGTGGAGAATATCATCAGTGTGCATTGTTCTGCCGAGTAGTCGTCCTCTTGCTGGTACATTATTATCTCTTCACGCCAGTCTCCCAGTATGTCCGCTTGCAGACACGGTGTGCTCTTGGTGGTGTTGCAGGTGGATGGGCTGCCGTATGCCGTGAACTCCTGGAATGTTATGATGCTCTTCTTGGCTGTGTTGTAAGAGCGTATGCGCGGTGAGCACTTGCCTGTTCCGCTGTCATAGCGTCCGTCGAAGGTCTGGTCATATGGGTCACCTGTCCAGTATATACGGAAGTTTGTGTCGGGTTTGCTTCCCAGTATGACGTCTCCTGTGCTGCATGAGTATATGTTATTGTCTGCTGATGACCAGAATTCAAATCCTCTGTTGGCTGGTATGAAGTCGGCTGCCAGTCCTCTTCCGTTGTCTTTGGTGCCTGTTGCGCTTACTATGAATTCTCCTGTCGTGGCGTCATGTACGTCATATCCGTATGGGCTCTCTTCGTGTGGCATCATTATTTCGAGTCCTTCTCTGTCGGGACATAGGTCTGTCAGGTGTATGGCGTCGCCGTGTCCTTTCTTTGTTGAGCATAGCAGTGTGCCGTCGTGTGCTATTGTTGCTGAGCCTGTTACTATGTCGTCGTATCCGTCTCCGTTGACGTCTCCCACGCTGATGCCGTGTACTCCTTGTCCGTAACTGGACATTCCGCTGCCTGACTTGATTGTTGCGCCTGTCTTGTCAACTACTGACCATGCTGTGCTGCTGGTGCCTTTGTGCAGCCATCGGGTGTTGAGTGTTGTGCCGTTCCAATCTACTGCCCATATATAGCAGCGGTTGTAGTAACCGCGTTGCATTATTGCTGACGGTAGTTTGTCTGTCCCGTCGAGGTATGCTACGGCTGCGTTGTATCTGTGTCCGCGGTTATAGTTCGTGTCCCAGATGTTTGTGGCGTATGTGGTGGCCCCTGTCGGGAAGTCTTCTGCTGACTGGCTGGGTGAGTAGTAGATGGTGTTCATCGCCTCGCCGGTCATTCCGTTGAACACGGTGAGGAACTCTTCTCCGCCGTATATGTGGCCGTTGCTGTTCACATATTGCTTGCTGTTATCTACGTTTGTTACGTTTGGGTCTGTGCTTGCTTTTGATACGTACTGCCCTTTGCCGTCTATTGAGCCGGGGGCGGTCTTGCATATCATCTCGGCCTTGCCGTCACCGTCGAAGTCATAGACAAGGAACTGTGTGTAATGGTTGCCGGAGCGTATGTTGAGGCCGAGGTTAATGCGCCACAGTTGTGTGCCGTCCATGCGGTAGGCGTCAATGATGCAGGGTGAGGTGTAGCCCTTATAGCCGTTGTCCTGCTGGTTGTCTGGCATCCATTTCAGCACCAGTTCGTAGTTGCCGTCGCCGTCAAGGTCGCCTACGCTGATGTCGTCGGGGCGGTATTTGCCTAATGAACCGTTGGCTGCTGCCTGTGCTTGGGGACGGTTTACCTTAATGGTTGTGAACATATTGTCCCATGCTGTTGTCTGGCTTGTCTCGACAACGGCTCCTCCTGCCACCGTCTCTATCTTATAGGTGGCGCCGGCCTTGCCTGCTTTGTCAAGGTAGTTGGTCTTTGATGACAGGCCTGTGGCTATTTTTGTGCCGTTGCGATATACGTTGAACGTTGTGCCTGCGGCGTCTGATGTCAGTGCGCGCCATGATACGAGCACTCCCGTCTTGGTGCTTACCGCTACGGGGGCGCGGTTTAGTTTCTCCTTTACTTGAACGGCCTTTGCGGGCAGTAGCGTCAGTGCCGAGAGGCAGAGAAGCAGTAATTTTTTCTTCATACTTGTAGTTTCGTTAGTTGGTTTATCTTGTTTTCGCTTATTCTTTTGTCTTGATTATAAGTGTATTGCGTTGATGGTTGCCCTGGATTGTTGCCTGTGTGGCGGCTGGCGGCTTTGTAATCAGGTGCTGATTGCGATGTGAACAGGTGCTGATTACGCCGTAATTTGCTGCTGATTGCGTTGCTGCTTGTTTTTTGTTGTATGACGTTCTGTCATTTTGTGGCAAGCGTGTCGTATAGGTTCAGCATCTGTTTGGTGAGTGCCTCTGGGCAGAAGTGCTCCATGCAGTACTGGTATGCCTTCTCTGCTCGCTCCTTACATTCGCCGGGTGACGCGAGCAGTCGTCGCAATGCGTTTGTCATCTGGCTTACCGCCGTTGGGTCAACCTGTATTGTTGCTGGCCCAGCCGCTTCGGGTAGTGATGACACGTTGCTTGTTATCACGGGGCACTTTTGTAGTGCTGCCTCCACCACGGGTAGGCCGAAGCCCTCATAGAACGATGGGTACAGCAGGCATCTGGCACGTGTGTAGAGGGCTTGCAGTGTCTGCGTGTCGTGTATGTCGCTCTCTATGCGTATGCTCCCACGCAGTCCGTGGGTGTCAATGTAGTGCTCCACCTTGGCACGGTACTCCCTTCCGTTGCCTACAACCACAAGCAACGGGCGTTCCGCCGGCGGCAGTCCTTCCAGTGCCCGCACCATTCCGAGCAGGTTTTTGCGGCTGTTGATGGAGCCAACGGTCAGTATCATGTCACGGTTCTGCGTGTAGGGCAGCGTGCGGTTGCATATCTTCTCTGCCTCTTCCGCCGCCATTGGCGTGTAGAACGGTTGTTGCACGGGCTGGTATATCACCGTGATGCGTTCTTCCGGTACACCGTAGAAGCGCATGACATCACGCTTGGTGGACTGGCTGATGCACACTACGTGGGTGGCGTGACGTGCTGACCAGCCGTATTTCATGTCGTAGATGATGCGGTCAATGGGGGTGTACATATCGGGGAAGGTGCGCCATGCCACGTCGTGCATGGTGACAATGGAGGGGATTCCCGCCTTCACAATGTCACGGGGCAGTTCGCTGGTCAGTCCGTGAAACAGCCGGCAGCCCTCTGCGGCAGCCCTGCGCCCAAGGCGGA
>CALYTD010000107.1 GCA_945486445.1 uncultured Prevotellaceae bacterium | reverse complement strand
GGACCGGTTATATGTTGCAGATGCACCCCACGCGCATTGTGGTGTGTGACGAAGACGCATGTGATCAACTGACAGCCGGAACGTATAAGTATTATCTTGACAAGGAAAGAGGAAACCTGTAAAAAGTTGATAATACGTTACATACAGTATAGAGATTAAAGAAATAAGGCAAGGAGGAAAGTCATATTCCCCTTGCCTTATATATTTTCTCTTTCGCCTCGTTAATCTCTTGCATCTTTTTCTTTGCCGCTTCCAGAACATCATTACCAAGAGTAGCAACCCTGTCGGGGTGGTGTTGGCGCACAAGGTTACGGTAGGCCTTGCGAACTTCGTCGTCAGTAGCGTCAGGTGATACGCCAAGAACCCTGTAAGCATCGTCAATGGTGTTTCCGCCAATCGACAAGAAACTGTCAACAATACTGGCGTTGAGGCCAAGAAACACGGTGACCTCACGTATGGCGTCCACCTCCACGCTGTCAACCCTGCCGTCAGCCTTGGCTATCTCTGCAAGGAAGACGACAAGTTGCAGACGGTGTTCCTCAGGCATTGCGGCGCGCATCTCCGCACAGGCCTCGCGAATCTGTTGGTTCCACACGCTGTTTCCCTTCATCTTGCGATATTCAAACAGGCGTCTAAGTATGCTGTCGCCCTGCTGAACAGCCGCCTCCCCGAAGTTTGCACGCAGGAATCTGCGCACCATCTCCATCTCGGAGTGCATTATCCTCCCGTCAGCCTGAATGACATGAGCAGAGAGAACCATCAGTGAGAAGAGAAAACCATTACGCATTCCCTCCTGTTGTCGCCGTTGTTCCTGCCCAGTGTTGAGTCCGTTGCCACTGCCGTTGATGATGGAGGGTTCACTGCTTGTCATCTTATTGAAGATGCTTCCTATTGCAAAACCAGCCAAAGCACCGAGTACACCGCCGCTCATTGCGCCTATCCATGCGCCTATCCACTTACCGTATGCCATAAATAATGTCGTTATCTTGTTCGTATTTCCAATATGTTGCAAAATTAATAAAAAACAAGGAAATGGGGAATACAGGTAAAGAAAAAACCATATAGTATAATGTTTTTTTGCAACTTGGCAACGAGATAGTGCAGTTTCAGATGACGCTTGCGATTGTGGTACGTTGCTATTGAACCATAATCGGTCATTAAACCGCAGATAACAGTTTTCTTTTTACAGCGGGTTTTCTGCCCCTTAACACTTCTCTATGCACCAGATACACGCAATAATGAGTTATGATTTGTCAGAGAATAGTGAATAGTCTTTATCAAACGAAGCAGCAAAGCCGAGCGTTCAGTAAACAGTGAAGGACGATAACTCATAACTCATAACCCATAACTCACAACTCATAACAGAAAAACATACAATGAACAGAAATCTAACGAGCGGTTGGGTTGAAACACTTTTTTACCCTATGCTTTACAAATTAATCATTGGTTTATTTGCACAGTAAAAGATAAATTCGTACCTTTGCACCAAATAGCGTGAACAAAAAGTAGCACTGAAACAACTATATAAACTAAATTACTATACTAAAATCTAAAAGACTTATGAAAAGGAAATTACTCACAACGTTCATACTGCTGGCAACGATGTCGCTTGCTGTCCTTGCGCAGTTCCAGTCAGCACCAGCATTCCCCGGCGCAGAGGGACATGGACGATTTGTAACAGGAGGCCGTGGAGGTGAGATAAGGTATGTCACCAATCTTAACAACAGCGGTACCGGTTCATTTCGTGAGGCAGTAAAGGGTGATGCCAAGAAGATTGTAGTGTTCAATGTAGGCGGAGTGATAGCATTGGCATCTGACTTGACCATAGGTGCCAATACCACAATACTTGGACAGACAGCCCCCGCGCCAGGCATAACACTGCGTTATTATACTGTAAGTCCGGGCGCTAACAACATAATCCGCTTCATAAGAATTCGTCGCGGACAAGAGAAAGATATAAACGATGGTGCAGATGCATGTTGGCAGCGTCAGAAAACAGGTATTATTTTTGACCACTGCTCATTCTCATGGAGTATAGACGAGGTAGCATCTTTCTATGATAACAACAACTTCACCATGCAGTGGTGTACCGTAGCAGAGAGCCTTACTAATGCTGGTCACGATAAAGGTGCGCACGGTTATGGCGGAATATGGGGAGGAAAACTTGTTAGTTTCCACCACAATATGATTGCTCATGTGTCTAACCGTGGTCCACGCTTTAATGGTGCACGATATGAATGGTCAGGATATACTTCAAACAAGGAGTATAGCAATTATAACTGGGAAAACTATGTACAGGCGGAGAATGTGGATTTCCGTAACTGTGTGATGTACAATGCGCAGGGAACATGCTACGGAGGTCCTGGTGGCGGACAGATAAACATGGTTAACAACTATTATAAGGCTGGTCCTTGTGGCAATAGAAATCAGGAACGTATCACTCTTGTAACAGTGGCTTCAAGCGGAAACTCAAGCAGTCATCCCAATATCTATGACATGACGAGCCGATACTATATATCAGGCAACACAACACAGACAACAGCAGGAGTCAAGACAGAGAATAAGGACTGGGCAGGAGTAGATTACGATTCAGGTGTGATGTATCAGGGTGGACTTGTTTATTCAAAGGATGCTAACAATCTGTATCCAGCGGATGTGCCGAGTATCACTTACAATAACGTAAGGTATGTGCAGATAAAGATGGACGAGCCAGCACCTACAGGATATGTTACAACGCATACAGCAGATGGGGCATTTGATAAAGTATTAGCATACGTAGGCGCTTCATATAGCCGTGACAATGTAGATGCACGTTATGTTGAGGAGGCTATGAACGGTACTGCCACATATAAAGGCTCGGTGACAGGTAAGCCGGGAATTATAGACGTGGTTGCAGATGTAGAAGGATATACAGAGGCAACCTTTGAATCAACATCTCATCCAGCAGGCTATGATACCGATGGTGACGGAATACCAGATGAATGGGAGACAACATGGGGACTTGACCCTGACGATGCCAGTGATGCAAAGAAGTATTCAATGGACCCCAATGGGTATTATACAAACTTAGAAATGTATGCCAACAGCCTCGTGGAGGATATTATGAAAGGCGGTTGCAGTGACGGTGAGGCTAACTACACAGAGTATTGGCCAGAACTGAAAGTGATAGAACCATCTGAACCAGGCGAGGAAGGCGAGGACGTATCTATATATCTGGCACAGTCAACAAATGTGAGTGACAAAACAACGAGTGCCTCTTACGCCTTTGAGGATGGAGAATATACAGTCACTATCACTAATGCAAAGAGCAAGTCATACGGGAAAGGGTCAGAGGATGGTATCAAGTATTCAGCAGGAGTGCAGTACACTATAAATCTTCCTTCTGACATTGTGGTAAAAGAGGTTGTCCTTGCAGGGTATGACAATTATGCAGAGGCGGACGCATACCTTTCAGAACTGAACGGACAGAAATATGCGGCAACGGACTATGTGTTCCCTATGAAAGATTCTTCCGGGAATTATAAACTGACAACACAGAAGGTTACCACAAATGCAACAGGTAAGCTTACCTTCACACCGGGCGGCAAGCAGGTGGTATGGACTATTACCTTGAATGGCACTAAGGCAACAGGAACAAATGCAGTGAAGGCAGATAGAAAGCAGGTAAGCACCGCACTGTATAATATAGCAGGACAAAAGGTAAGCAGTAACTACAAGGGCTTTGTAGTCAAGGATGGCAAGAAGTTCGTGAAGACTGCGCAATAAAAAGGGGCAGAAATTGCAGACAGAAAAGAAAAACGATACATCACGCAAGAACCTCCTTGGGCTCTCATTACGGGAGCTTAAGGAGGTTGCTGTGCAGTTGGGGATGCCCGCCTTCACAGGTGGACAGATAGCGAAGTGGATATACGGCAGTCATGTTACCTCCATTGACGAGATGACAAACCTCTCTAAACGCAACCGAGAACTGCTGGCGGAAGAATACACCATTGGTGCAATGCCTCCGCTGGATTCACAGCACTCTGTTGACGGAACAATAAAATATTTGTTCCCTACGGCCGCAGGTAAGTTTGTGGAGACAGTATATATACCAGAGAAAGACAGGGCTACACTGTGCGTGTCATGTCAGGTGGGATGTAAGATGAACTGTCTGTTCTGCCAGACAGGCAAACAGGGATATGAAGGTTCGCTGACGGTTACTGACATATTGAACCAGATATATTCATTGCCAGAGAGAGAAAAACTAACAAACGTGGTATTCATGGGGCAGGGAGAGCCTATGGATAACCTTGACAATGTGTTGAAGGCAACTCAGGCACTGACTGAGGAATGGGGATATGCGTGGAGCCCTAAGCGTATCACCGTTAGTTCCGTAGGAATAAAAGGCAAACTGCAAAGGTTTATAGACGAAAGCAGTTGTCATCTGGCAATATCGTTGCACTCACCGTTGCATGAACAGCGTATGCAACTGATGCCTGCGGAGAAGGCTATGCCTATAAAAGAGATAGTAGAGATGTTGAAGAAATATCCTGCGTTTAGAAGACCTGAAGGGGGTGGTGGGATGCAGTGGCAGAAGAATGATACATCACATCAACGCAGGTTGTCGTTTGAATATATTGTCTTTGACGGATTAAATGACACCATGACCCATGCAAGGGAAATAGTAAGGTTGCTGCAAGGCTTGTATTGCCGTGTGAACCTGATTCGTTTTCACAGCATACCTGGTGTGGATTTGAGAACCAGTGACGAGAAGAAGATGGAGAGACTACGTGACTACCTTACAGGGCATGGTATCTTTACAACAATACGTGCATCAAGAGGACAGGATATATTCGCCGCATGTGGTTTGCTTTCAACAGCAAAGATGATGCGAGACAATAATGGCAACACAGAATGATGAGCAAG
>CALYTD010000106.1 GCA_945486445.1 uncultured Prevotellaceae bacterium | reverse complement strand
GTCCTCGCTTCTGAGAACGTATATTTCAATGAGCACCACGCCAAGCAAGAAGGGTTTGAACTAACCATGCACCCTTTCTGCCGTAACACCGTGGCAAGCATGGACTGGGGTGGCACCATTATGAATCGTTTTATGAGCAAAGACAACAAGAGCCGCCACAAACGTTACACCAGCGACACCTTCGAGATGGCTGCCGCAATAATAAACCAGACAAGCATACAATGCATCTGTATGCAGAAAAGCAACCTGACGGAGCTGGCGCAGTTCGAGATAGACTTCTTGAAGTCTGTGCCTACAACATGGGATGAGACGCTATACATAGACGGTTACCCGACGAAGCACGCCGTCCTTGCACGCAGACATGGCAACAACTGGTACGTGGCAGGTCTTAATGGAGAGAATACGCCAAAGGTCCTTACCCTCAACCTGCCGATGTTCGCTGGTAAAGAGATAACATATTACACCGATGCTGCACCGAAGAAGAACAGCACCGAGCCACTTACCCCCGTAAAGAAAACCATCAAGGTTGACAAGAAAGGCGTGGCCAAGGTAACACTTCAAGCCTTAGGCGGTATCATCATAACAGATGCGATATAACACAAGGACAACAATATACATAAACATCACATCAAACAACATATAAGCCCTTTCGGTCATTAGACCGCCTAAACGATGAACGCAGGAACCGTATTACAGTTCCTGCGTTCTTGATTAATTACCTATTTCACTATTCTTCTGTTCTCTGCGGACGCTGGGGGCGACGTTCTTTCCTCATCTTCTCATACTTTGCATACTGTTCCTCTGTGAGAATCTTTTTCAGTTTAGCGTCCATATCTTCACGCATCTTCTGCATTTGTTCCCTTGTTGGACGCTCACCCTGCTGCCCTTGCCTCATCTGCCCGAAGAACTCCTTCATCTGAGCCACCTGTTCATCAGAAAGACTAAGTTCTGTCTTCATTCTCTCAATCATACCTCCACGCTGTCCTCTGCCCTCACGCGGCGGATTCTGTGCCATGCAGAAGGAAGATGCAAGAAGCAACACTGTTACCAAACTCAAAATCTGCTTTTTCATAATCATTGTTCTTTTTATTGGGTTATATAATCTTTTTATTTGGTTATATAATCTTTGATGCAGAAAAGGGCGAAAAGTTTATCCCGACATCATTTTAATTCTGCTGGCAACATATATTTAACAAAGACGATGTATTTGTTTAACCGCACGCAATCATGCTACAATTTCGCGTTCCTTTCGTTACAAACACGATTGCCGTCCGCATTGTAGAGACGATGTACCACATCGTCTCCATTACCGCATCATAACGCTTCCTTTTTTGAGACGATGTAGTACATCGTCTCTACGACCGCGGATAATAAAAGCCACCATATCCATCAAAGATTATACAAGCCACGACTAAAATAACGCCAAGAAACACAGGCTTGTTGCAATCAGCACCTGATTGCAACAAGACCATTATCGGAGGACGGTGAACCAAAGATAGCCAGGAAAACGTTTCATTATCATTCGCCACCATATCCTACACTGCAAAAAGCCGCGCAAATGATACATACTAACAAGTTTATGGCATAAAAACGATACTTGGATGCAAGAAAAAATGGTTAATTTTGCAGTGGATTACCTGCGTAACCCATATTTCGCGTCATGCGACAAGTCAAACCTAAACTAAATAAACGAATGAAACGAAGAAAAAACTTGGTATCGTGCGTCATCGCACTGAGCGCAACGCTCACCGCTTTCACACCGCAGCAGGCATCGGCAGCCATAGAGGTAGGCAGCCGCTCAACCACCATAGGCACGGGCAACCCGTACCTCCCGCTTTGGGAACACCTGCCCGACGGCGAGCCGCGCGTGTTTGAGGACCCCGACAACCCCGGCAAATACCGCGCCTACATCATCGGCTCCCATGACGTACGCTTCAAGAGTTACTGCGGCGCCGACATACGTATGTGGTCCGCTCCGGTAGAGGACCTGACAGACTGGCGTGATGACGGCCCCATCTTCACTTACAACATACAGGGACAGTGGGATGTAATGTACGCTCCGGACTTGGTGGAAATCAAGGGCAAGGACGGCAAGAAGGTATATTATCTCTTCCCCCACAGCCGCGGACACCGCCGCGAGGCCATGGTGTGCAAGGGCAACCGCCCTGACGGTCCGTTCACTCCCGTGAACCTTAACGAGGACGGGACGCAGACGCTGCCGGGCAGCATACTGGGCTTTGACCCGTCAATCTTCGTGGAGGAGATAACCGATCCTAAGGATGCCGACTACGAAACCGGTTTCAGGGCATACGGATTCTGGGGCTTCCAGCGCTCGTCAGCCGCACAGTTGGACCAGAACACAATGTGGTCTGTAAGACCTGGCACGGACATCATACCCTATTTCGTGCCCGCAAGCACCCGCGAGGGACAGATAAAAGACCCCGAGGGTACCGCCTACCCTGCCCTGTACAAGGAGCAGAACCCGCTTGACTTCAACTTCTTCGAGGCTTCATCCATCCGTAAGGTGGGCAACAAGTACATCATGATATTCTCCGGCTACTCCGGACCGGAATACGGTTTGGGCAACACCAACTCCACTCTGCGCTACGCATACGGCGATTCTCCGCTGGGACCGTGGCGCAGCGGCGGCGTGCTTGTGGACTCACGCGGCGTCGTTCCCAACCATGACGGCACAAAACTGCAAGGCACCAACGCCGCCCACAACACCCACGGCTCGCTGCAAGAGATTAACGGACAGTGGTATGTGTTCTATCACCGCCCGCCGAGAGGCTTCGGTAACGCCCGGCAGGCTATGGTGGCGCCGGTCACCATCAAGTGGGACAAGAAGCCGGTGGCCAACGGCGGCAAGGTAACCATCAACGGTTACGACCCGTACAGCAAAGGTAACGTGTGGACGGCAAAGGCCAGCAACGGCGACGAATACACCGGAGCGGAGGTCACCTCCGAAGGATTCCAGATATACGGAATGGACCCTTACAAGTATTATTCCGCCGGTTACGCCTGCTATCTGTCAAACATCGGCAGCCAACAGGACTCTTGGGACATCTGGCAGAACAGCATGCCGATAAACGTACAGGGCGGAGACGTGATAGGATACAAGTACTTCGGCTTCGGAGGACTGGCCAAAGCGGAAAAGGGTCTGAAACCGTTTGCGGGAACAAAGGCCGGCAACCAAACCGCCTTTAACCTCTTCCTCATCCCCGAGACATCAGCATCGTTCAAGGTAAGCGTATGGCTTGACGGGCCGTATGACAACAAGGCATGGAACGGAAAGAAGATAGGCGAGATAACAGTGCCGGCAAATTCCGCAAGGAAAGTGACCAAATTCACAGTGGATGTGGCCAAGGCAGTTGACAAACTCGACCGTAAGCACGCCATATTCCTTGTTGCCGAGGGCGGAAACGGCCAGAGACTGTGCACGCTTCAGGGTCTCGGATTCAGCTCAAAGGACGTTACCATAGAATATCCGGCCGTTCCCGAGATAGCCATCACGGTCAACGGACAGAACGTTTCACTGCCTGACGTGCCTGTAAGGTCAAGCAACACCAACGGAATCACAGGCTACGACCAGTACGAGGCATCCTTCACCATACCGGAAGACATGGCCGGCACTCCTACCGTTGCAGCCACATCAAGCGACCCAAGCGTGAAGATTGACATCATTCAGCCTACAAAAGAAAGCCGAAAAGGCATTGTACAGTTCACATACAAAGGCGTTGCCAAGACCTATACCGTGCAACTCACGAGATAAGATGTAAACCGATTGTCAGGAAGAAACAATGAAGAAACTTCCTGACAACAAACTACTACTTTCAACAATGAGACAACTACTGATTACACTCGCCCTGATATTGGCCGCCAACATGAACGCCGCAGGCGAGACAATCATGCGCATTGACGCTGCGGAACGCCACCAGCGCATCACCGGATTCGGCGGTTTCGTCTGCAGTCCGCAGTTCGGTTACAACCACATGAGTACCGAGGAAATAAACAAAGTGTGGGGAAAGAACAGCGTCCTGGGCTGCAACATCGCACGACTGTACCTCCCCGTCGGCAAGAACTCATGGAGTTCGTCCCTGCCTACGGCCCGACAGCTCAAGCAGATGGGGCTTACCGTCTTCGCAAGTCCATGGGGACAGCCGGCAGAATGGAAGACTAACAATTCCAGTAATGCCGTGGAAGGCGGCGAAGTAGGTTACCTTAAAGAGGAGAACTACGCCGACTACGCGCAGTATCTGAACGACTATGTGGATTATCTGGCCGACAACGGAGTGGCCTTGGATGCCATCTCCATGCAAAACGAGCCGGATATGCGCTGCACCTACGCCGGCTGCATCTGGACACCGGCACAGGTCGCCGCTTTCGTCAAGGCATACGGAGCCAGCATACACTGCCCGTTCATCGCGGCGGAGTCCGTCGGTTTCTCCGACAGTTACGCCAATGCGCTGGCCGCCAACGATGTAATAGGCAATTTCAACATATACGGCGCACACCAATACGGAGGCATCCAGAGCGCGTTCAAGAAGCTGGCGGAGAAGGGAAAGGAGGTATGGATGACCGAATACCTTATCAACTGGAACGAGAACAGCGACGCAAGCCCGCGCAACTTCAGCTGGGACACCGACGGCTTTAACTTCGCCGAGGCCGTAAACCGCTGTATGCTCAATGATGTCAACGCATGGGTTCACTACGCAACCAAACGCTTCTACGGCATGATAGGCGACGGTCAGTACGGAACCACAAACGGTTCCATCACCAAACGGGGGTATGTGCTGGGACAGTTCGCCAAGTTCGTCACGGGATATACACGCATCGGCCACACATTCACAGGCGGAAACTCCATGACGGGCTCCGCTTACCTGTCACAGTCGGGCGACACCGTGGCGGCGGTAATAATCAACAGCGGCAGCACCGCGTGCCAACTCAAGCTCGACCTGCCCTTCTACACACAGAAAGGAAGGCTTGTCACCACCGGCAGGACGCAGAACATGAGGCAGACAGCCATCACCG
>CALYTD010000105.1 GCA_945486445.1 uncultured Prevotellaceae bacterium | reverse complement strand
ACCGCCGGCGTGCAGCACTGTCATTACAACCTCCAGCGCAGACTTATGCAACTTGGGGTGTTCGTCAACGGGAATGCCTCGTCCGTTATCTTGAACAGTGATGGAGTTATCCTCATTGATAGTAACTTCAATATGGGTACAGTATCCTGCCATTGCCTCATCTATGGAGTTATCAACGGTCTCATTGACGAGGTGATGCAGTCCTTTCTCTGATATGTCGCCGATATACATTGCAGGGCGTTTGCGCACTGCTTCCAGTCCTTCCAGCACTTGTATGCTACTGCCGGTATAATTCGTTTCTTGGTTTTGGATTTCGTCCATTGGATTTTATGTTTTATTTGCCTTGCAAAGGTAATAAAAATATCTGGTTTGTGCAAGTATTTCTGTATGATTTTTACGTAAAACGGCCGTAGAGCGGAAGGGGAACAGCGTTGGCTGGAGAAGAGGGATATTGCTCTTGTTTTGTAAAGAGGTGATGATTGCGAGGTTACTTGGTGCTGAATACAGCGTTACTTGGTGCCAATCACAGGGCAAATTGGTGCTGATTATCCTATAACCTGCAACCTTTAACCACACAACCTACAACCTTTAATCACATAACCTGCAACCTTTAACCACACAACCTACAACCTTTAACCACACAACCTACAACCTTTAACCACACAACATACAACCTTTAACCACACAACCTGCAACCTTTAACCACATAAACAGGTTCTGATTATGGAAGCATGAGCGCGGCAACACCGAGGGCTGACGCCCCTGCATAGTGAAGAAAAGGGGAAGAAGGGGAAAAAGAGGGGAAAAGGGAGCGAGGTAAGAAAAACTAAAAAGCGAGATAAGAGCAACTAAGGCGAGACACGCAGGGTGGCCAAACATGGGCGGATATAGGGCAAAACAAAAAGGCTGCTACCCCTCACGAGCTGCAGCCTTTTAATAAAAATTATTATGGAAACAATCTTGTGTTCTATTATTTCATTGTCCTTCGCCTTCTTATATAACACGGATGTGCTTAACGGGCGAGGCAAACTGCGGTATGATTAACCGAGCTTCTGTATGTGAGCACAGAGGCTTGACTTGATATTCGCAGCCTTATTCTTGTGAATAATGTTGGTCTTTGCGAGTTTGTCGAGCATCTTCTGCACTGAAGGATAGAGCTTTACAGCCTCTTCCTTGTCTGTCATTGCACGGAGTTTACGTACTGCGTTACGCATGGTCTTTGCGTAATACTTGTTGTGAAGAGTTCTTTTCTTTGTCTGACGGATTCTCTTCTCACATGACTTGTGGTTTGCCATTTTCTTGTTTTTGTTTTGTTTTGTCTATACAGATGGTATAGACGGGTTAATAATATCAGCTTATGGGTCTTGCGCCTTACTGGCAGCCCTGAGCGGGTAGAAGGCGTATTAGGTTATATTCTCACCCTCTTCCCTCCATCACCATGTCACTTTTCGTTAGCGCATCACTGCGCGATGATGGATAATTTTTTGTTTTGTAGCGCGTAGGGGAGTCGAACCCCTCTTGCAAGAATGAAAATCTTGAGTACTAACCGATATACGAACGCGCCAAGCCTTTGTCAAACTCGTTCTGCACTGTTTTATTAGTGCGGTATTGATTTTGCGAGTGCAAAGGTATGCATTTTCCTGCAATCTGGCAAATTTTATGACAACATTTTTCATTTTTATCTATATTTTTTGTATTTTTGCAGTGTAAAATGTATGAAAAAGGAGCATTATGGAGGAGAAAAGCCGTTGTATTGTGTTACGTACTGTCAAATATGGAGATAACAAATTGATTGCTGACTTGCTGTGTCGCGAGTGTGGCAGGCTGTCTGTATTGTTGCCTTTCAACGAGGTACGGGGCGGTGGCAGAGGGCGCAAGCGTAGTGGTGCCACGAGTGGTAGCGCATGGCGCAGATTCTTTCAGCCGCTGACAATACTGGAGGTAGATGTGTCAGCCAATGCGAAGCAGTCCTTAGCGCGGGTCAATGATGCGCGCATAGGAGTGGTTTACAGTTCTTTGCCCTTTGACGGAGCTAAGTTATCGCTGGCTTTTTTTGTTGCGGAGTTTTTGTGTTACAGTACTCGCGACCTGCATTGTGACCACATATTATATGATTTTGTAGAGCGTAGCCTTGTGTGGTTAGACACTGCCGACAAGGGAATTTCAAACTTCCATCTTATGTTTATGATGCGCTTGTCGCGGTTTCTTGGTTTTTATCCCGACATGGAGAGTTTCTCCGTGGGGTCTTTTTTTGACCTGCGAGAGGGGTGTTTTACATCGTACGCTCCTTGTCACCATGATTTTCTGCACCCTGAGGATGCTGAGCGCATAGTGATGCTTATGCGTATGACGCCGGGTAACTGCCACCTGTTCCACATGACTCGCGAAGAGCGCAACAGAGTGACAGATGTCTGTCTGCTGTTCTACCGCCTGCATATCCCGGCTTTCGGGGCTATGAAGACGCTGGACGTACTTAGGGCATTGTGAACGATTTGCAGCACAACCCTCTGTGAACACATATATATACCAAGGGGTATGGATACAAAAAAATGCAGCATAAGGTTGTCCCTATGCTACATTTTGCATTTTACAGGCATGACACAAGCCTATGCCTTGCCTTGATTTATTATTTTTGTAACTATCTTGTTAGCTCCACTTGTCAGTTTGAAAGCCTCTGGGTGACTCTTAACGAAAGACTCAATGTGTCGCACATACTTCTCTTCCAGTATTTCGTTTACAGCTATTAGTATGCCTGTTTCCTCTACATCTCCGAACCCGTCGTTGATGGCCGTGCCAAAAAGTTTCATCGTTGGCGAGAGATTCATATACGCATTAACCAACGGCGGGATATTGTATCCCAGGGCACGTATGCCTCCGTTGAGGATTCGGTAGTCCTCCTTGAAGTCCCGTCCGCAGAACACCTGGGCCAGTTCTTCCTCTGGCGTATCGAGTTGCAGGGGCTTCATGGGGTATATTAAGCCGTCCTTGTCATCGAAATGCTTTTTCAGAAAATACAGAATCATGTCTCGCCCAAAGCGTATATAACTTGGGTACATGGTCATTTTTCCAAAGAAATACCTCATGTTCGGGTTTATAACAGTGAGTGCTCCGAGGCCATCCCACAGGTTATCGAGTGCAAAGAGACTCTTTGCGCCCATCTTTGAACTCTGGTATTCAGGCGTTACAAAGGAGCGACCAAGTTCTATTGTATATGGCGCATAGTCCTTTATAAACCTGTCCGAGAAGCGGAACATGTGGCTTGTAGCAAGTATCGGCTGTCCTTCGGCGTCATATTTCCATTCGTCTCCCATAAGGTAACGGTATCCGCCAATTATCTCTTGCGCCTCAGGATTCCACACTATGAGTTGCTTATAGCAGTTCTCTGAGGTATCAAACTCATCTATATCCACCGATTTACCTGTTCCTCCGCCTGCGAGACGGAACGTTATCTCACGCAGACGACCTATCTCCTGCATGACATTTGGTGAGTCATGGGCCGTAACGATATATATTTCGTTATGGCTTCTGTTAGTCATGCGTAACTGTTTCTCTGGTGTTAGTTCCTCCAAAAGCAGTTGTAGAGGCACTGGTTGTATTATTTCTTCCTCCATTTATGGGACTGTATATTACTGAGAATATGGTTTTTCTATTCTTAATATATGGTTATCTTATTTGCTTTCCGCAGCAAGTCGGTACACTTCCTGCCTCACCCACTGTGCCCACTGCGTAGGGGTACGGCTGCTATCAAACGTCTGCCACGGTATTGGTTTGCCCACATGCAGTTCAAAAGAGCGGCCTTTGTTACGGAACATTTCATCTGGTAAGAAAAGCATTGCTACGTTAAACTTCAATCGCAGAGCCTTACACACGTTGGCAATGCGGTAAAAACGCTCGGAGTTTCGCCCGCTGAAGTACATCGGAATGATGTCTCTCCGGGTCTGAACGCTTTTTGTTATGAATGTCTTTGTCCACGGAAGGTCCTGTATCTCGCCGTCAATCTTACGTGAACAGAGCCCTGCGGGGAACACGACTATATGGTGATCGGACGCGAATCCTGCCTCCACCATACGCGGAAATTCACGACTTTGCCTGCCGGTCTTGTTGATAGGGATGCACAATGGAGCCAAACCCGGAAGGTTCATAAGCAAGTCATTGACAAGATAACGGAAGTTATCGTTGTAACGTTCGCCTATGACTGCTCCTATCGCAACACCGTCTATGCCTCCGAGTGGGTGATTACTGACGAATGTGTAATGGCTGTTAGCGTCAGGAGCTGGCAGATTTTCTGCTCCGATGACACGCACTTCATTGTCCAAGAAGTCCAAACAGTGACGCAACCACAGCGAACCTGTCTCGCCACGTGACTGCCATAGAAATTCGTTCAGTTCGTCCTGATGCAGTATTTTCTTCAACCAACGCACAAGAAAGCGTGGCACATACGCAGCCTTCTCGCCCATTTTTGAGCGTAATATAGCGTCTATATCTATGGTTTGTTCGGTCAGTTGCATTATTTTTGATACGCTTTTACGGTTGCAAAAAGGGCAAACCGCAGGTTCAATGTGGCAAAATTACTACTTATTTTTCAATTTATTGCATTTTCAAGAGATAAAAATTAACACTCTCGTATGCTTTTATCATTTTTTAAGGTTATTGTACCAAGACTGTAACTTCGTTGCAACATACTCCTTCAAACCATCGTCTCCCAGTATCTCCACATCGTCATACAGTCCCAATATGAAGCGGCCCACACCGAGATAACTGCACACGTCCGCCTTGAAGAACCACCGACCGTCGTCCTGTCTCACGAAACACGCGGCGGATTCAGGGTATTCTTCCAGCATGAGATTGTGCGACAACTGCCCCATAACAAGCGTAACCCTCATGGTCTTCTCACCAGAAAAGGAGAAGAAGTCTGTATATGCCTGCCTATGGCGGTGCTCATTCTCCCACGGCGTGTCCATCTTTTTCACGCCATCCATACGTGAAAGGCGGAAAGTCTTGTTTGTTCCAGAGGATAATTCATAACATCTCACATCTCTATTGTTATTCAAGAACAT
>CALYTD010000104.1 GCA_945486445.1 uncultured Prevotellaceae bacterium | reverse complement strand
AACCCCTTGGAGAATAATCTTCAAGGGGTTTCTTATATCATATACCAACAACAAACGTAAAAATAAATAACAACAGACAAATCTCCACAACACACAACATGAGACGCATAATAGGAGTAGGGGAAACCGTACTTGACATAATATTCCGTAATGACCAGCCGGTGAAGGCGGTGCCCGGAGGCTCGGCATTCAATGCAATAGTATCCATAGGACGCACGGGCACACCGTGTGTCATGGCGACAGAGGTGGGCGATGACCACGTGGGAGACATAGTTACGGCGTTCTTGCGGGACAACAATGTCGATACCTCGTATGTGTTCAGAAGCCAAGGGACACAGTCGCACGTGTCGCTTGCATTCCTTGACAACAATAATGACGCGCAGTATCAGTTCTATAAGAACCATGCCGTGCTGACAATGCATAAGAATATGCCGGACGTAAACGAAGGAGATGTGGTGCTGTTT
This sequence comes from uncultured Prevotellaceae bacterium, assembly GCA_945486445.1. Lineage (GTDB taxonomy): Bacteria > Bacteroidota > Bacteroidia > Bacteroidales > Bacteroidaceae > Prevotella. The sequence goes on along the minus strand of CALYTD010000104.1, from coordinate 4,660 downwards.
GGCTCATATTTCGCCATAAACCCTAATTTGAGGGACTATGTAAGCGTGTTCTTGAAGAAGGCGAAAGAGCGTGGGGCAATACTGTATTATGATGTCAACTTCCGTGCCTCACACCTGAAAGACCTGCCGAGAACAGCCGCTTATATCGTGGAGAATATGCAGCAGGCAAGCGTTGTGCGCGGTTCTGCCGAGGATTTTGAGATTCTTTTCGGCTCAAAGGACGTGGATGCCATATATAAAGAGCATATAGCACCATACTGTCCGTGCTTCATTTATACCGATGCAGCGCGTCCGATACAACTGAGAACGCCTGCCGTCGCTGCCTCATTCCCTGCAAAAGCCATTGAGACTGTAAGCACAATAGGGGCTGGGGACAACTTCAACGCAGGTTTCTGTTATGCATTGCTGAAAGAGAATGTGATGCGCTCGCAGTGCCTGGGCAACATGACAGTGGAGCAATGGCAGCCACTTATCGCCACGGGACAACGCTTTTCGGCTGCCGTTTGCCAGTCGTTGGACAATTATATACCCACTGGATTCATCGCAGACTGAACGGCTTTATAACGCAAGAACGCCCCGCAGACCGAATCTGCGGGGCGTTCTTGCGTTATCATTAAACTGTGATTACTCGGAAATAACCACCGGCTTGTACTTCGGAACGAGGGTCTTCATGATGCCCCAGCCTATCAAATAGGCGACGGCGCAGATGCAGAAGACTATCATATAGCCTGCCGGCTTGCCCGTAAAGTCCATAAATGAGAAGGCGTCACCCTGTCCCTCAGCGTATGTAAAGAGCATACCTGAACCCTTGTTGATAAGGAATGAACCGATACCTCCTGCCATGGAACCGATACCTGTGATAGTGGCAATGGCAGACTTAGGGAACATATCGCCTACGGTAGAGAAGATATTGGCAGACCAAGCCTGGTGACCCGCACCGGTAAGACCTATTATTATACATGGCCACCACACGCTATAGTTACCCATTGGCTGCGCAAACAGCGCAAGAACAGGGAAGAATGCGAAGATAAGCATTGCCAACATACGCCCCTGATAGGGGTTCATACCCTTCTTCTCAACAAAGAGTTTCGGCAGATAACCGCCAAACATGGAGAGAACTGTAACGATAGCGTAGAGCGTAAAGATAAGGGCTATACCCATAGGAGAATCTGATGAATAGTGGAACTGGTCCGAGAAGTACGCTGGAGCCCAGAAAAGGAAGAACCACCACACGCCATCTGTCATGAATTTTCCTACTATAAACGCCCAGGTCTGCTTGTGTTTGAATGCCTCTGAGTAACTCATCTGCTTCTCTTCTTCATGCTTTTCCTCTGCGACTTCGTTATCATAGTCTTGGTTTACGTACTGCAATTCAGCCTCGTTGACAAACTTTGAGTCCTTCGGTTTGTCGTAAACGAATATCCATACGCCTGCCCACAGGAAGCCAATAGCACCGATTATAACGAAAGCCATCTCCCAACCCATCGCCTTTGCGAGCAAAGGTATTGTGGCAGGAGCGGCAAGTGCGCCTACTGATGCGCCTGAATTGAAGATGGAAGTGGCGAATGCTCTGTCCTTCTTAGGGAAGTATTCTGCCGTAACCTTGATGGCTGCAGGGAAGTTACCGGCCTCTCCAAGGGCAAGAATACAGCGACATGCAAGGAAGGCATACATGCTTACAGTGGCTATTGCGACTGCAACATCGCCCGTAGCTTGTACTAAATCCGCACGGCTATTGAACCCGGAACCCATCCAACCCTCTGTGAACATACCACAGAAAGCGTGCAATACTGCACCGAGTGACCATACTACAATGGCCCAAAGATAGCCTTTCTTTGTGCCCATCCAGTCAACAAACTTGCCTGCAAACAGGTTTGCAACAGCATAGAAGATAGAGAATACGGCGGTAATATTACCATATATCTCATCATTCCAATGGAACTCAGGAGCTATAAAGTCCTTCCAAGTAAGGGAAAGTACCTGTCGATCCATGTAATTCACAGTGGTGGCGAAGAATAACATCGCGCACATCATCCAACGCCAGTTGGACATTTTCGAGGTTTTTACTGAACTCATTGATTACTTTATTAGTGATATTATTTTTGATTTACAAAGTTATCAGGTTAGTTTTTATAGTTGGTATTTATTTGTTATGCAGTCTTTATTGCTGATATTCGTTTCATGCAAAGTTACTAAAATATATTGATATAAGTGAAGGAAGACCCTTCTAACGCTATATTTTTTAAGATATTTTAGTACGACCATACTTTATTGGTTGCGTGTGTTATCGTTCTTCTTGACGGAATCATATTCCGGTATGAGGACTTTCATTATCCCCCAACCTATCAGATACATCACGGAGAAGCAACTGAATATTATCATATACGCTGCTTGCTTGCCTTCATAACCGAGGAAAGTGAACGTTGCGTCACTTGTTTCTGCGTATGAAAACAGCATACCAGAGCACCCCAAAATCAGGTAAGCGGCCATACCTCCTGCCATACCGATAATTCCTACCACCGTGCCTATGCTGTTTTTGGGGAAGAAATCGCCTACCATCGAGAACAGGTTTGCCGACCAACTCTGGTGGGATGCGCCCTGCAAGCCTATTACTATGACAAAGAGCCATGGGGAGAGATTGCCTAATGGTACTGCAAGTACACCCACAAGTTGCACCAATGCGAAGAACATCAGGGCTCGTATGCGACTTGTATATGGGTCCATGCCGTGGTTATTGACAAAGTATGTGGGCAGATATGCGCCTCCGATGGATAGCATTGATATTAGGTATAGCAACACAATGAGCGACATTCCCATAGGGGAATCGGAGGTATATCCATAGAAATCGGATATATATATAGGTGTCCAGAACAGGAAAAACCACCAAACGCCGTCCGTCATGAACTTTCCTGCTATCAGTGCCCACGTGTGTGGATAGGTAAAGCACTTGATTATTCCTATGCGTTTTTCACGTGTTAGTGCTTTTTCTATGCTTTCGTTCTTGCGTGAGAAGTAGTCAACGTTCTCCTCATCCTGCATTATATAGTTGTATTCTGCTTGGTTAACATAGTCGTTTTGCTGTGGTTTTACATAGAGTATGAGCCATAACAGCATCCACAGATAGCCCAAAGAGCCTATTGCGAAGAATGCCATCTCCCAGCCAAAGCGGCTTGCCAGCACTGGTATTGTTACTGGTGCTATCAGTGCTCCCACCGAGGCTCCGTTGTTAAAGATGCTTATTGCGTATGCTCTGTCTTTCTTCGGGAAGTAGGCTGAGGTTACTTTCACGGCGGCGGGGAAGTTGCCTGCCTGTCCCATAGCGAGTATGCAACGGCATATTAGGAACAGGAATATGCTCATAGTGGTTATCGGCAGTCCTGCTACTCCCATGTCGTGAAGTGTCTCCTTGGCCCCGTCAAAGTCCACAAACCACACTCCTGTCAGTGCACCGCACGTGGCAATGCCACAGAATGCGTGCAGTATTGCGCCAAAACTCCATACTGCTACCGCCCAGGCATAGCCCTTCTTCACGCCTGCTTTGTCCATAAACCAGCCTACGAAGAACATGGACACGGCGTATATCAGTGAGAAAAACGACGTCAGTCGGCCGTAGTCCTCATCGTCCCAGGCAAATTCTGGGGCGATAAAGTCCTTCCATGTCAGTGACAATACCTGCCTGTCCATGTAGTTTATCATGGTGGCGAAGAGCAGCATACTGCACACCACCCACCTGAAATTGGTCTTTTTCGCTGTCTGAATCGGGCTCATAACTGTTACGATAAAGGGGCTGCACCGCCTGACTATGGCGGTTGTCACCATTGTCATCGCAGCGAAGCGTTCTATTCTCCACTGCTTGTTCCTATGGTTTATTTCATTTTTTTTTTTACTCTGCAAAGTTAATAAAAATATAGCACACAAATACAGAACAAGGCGGCAATTAAACTTTGTTAACTCAAAACTTGTCGTCTAATACAGGAAAAAGTGTTAACTTTGTCCCGTGCAAACTTAAACAACCAATTGCATGGCACGCTGGGGTGAGAGACCCCGCATGCGCAATTCTAATGAATGTCGGCAGTGGAACGTGAGTTTCGCTGCCGTTTCTTTTTTTCTTGACGCGGGTTGTCTGGCGGTAAACCTACGGCCGTCTGCTGCGTCAAATATTAACAGATGTAACTAAAACTAAATATAACTATGAAAAGAATCCTGCTTACTGCCATCGCCGTGCTGGCACTGTTCTCTGCCAATGCACAGACTTACGTGGAACAGTTGTCACGTGGTGTCGTGGCCCTTCCTGCTGAAAAGGGTATCTTTATCAGTTGGCGCTTACTGTCAACTGACCCTGCCGGCACCGAGTTTAATATTCTTCGCGATGGCGAGACCATTGCTTCTTCTCTTTCTACAGCCACCTGCTACGTTGACGAGGCGGGCACCCCGTCCAGCCGTTACTCCGTGCAGACAGTGGTGGATGGTGCTGTCAGTGAGACCAGTGACGAGGTACAGCCGTGGGACAAGCCCTACCTCTCCGTTCCGTTGATACGCCCCACAGAGCAGGCTATGCCTGACGGCACTACGTGTACGTACACTCCCAACGACTGTTCGGCCGCAGACGTGGACGGAGACGGTGAGTATGAGATAATACTTAAATGGGATCCCAGCAACT
>CALYTD010000103.1 GCA_945486445.1 uncultured Prevotellaceae bacterium | reverse complement strand
GATTCTGCATGGGCTGTAGCTTTCCCTATTGTCAAGAAAGAAGCAATGGAGGGACGTCCTTACGTACCTTGGGCTTTTAGACCCTATGATTTGAAGCAGGGAAATATACCCTCATTCCCCGGAGCAGAGGGTGGCGGTATGTACACCATTGGCGGTCGTGGAGGTAAGGTCCTTACCGTTACAAACCTTAACGATGACGGCGAAGGTTCATTCCGCTGGGCTTGCGAACAGGGAGGCGCACGTATCATAGTGTTCAACGTTTCAGGCATAATAAAATTAAAAACACCTATTTTTCTACGTGCACCATACGTCACCATTGCAGGACAAACAGCACCTGGTGATGGTGTATGCATAGCCGGAGAGTCATTTCAGGTTGACACACATGATGTGATAGTCAGGCATATGCGTTTCCGCCGTGGTAACACAAACGTATGGTACAGGGAGGATTCCTTTGGTGGTAATCCTGTTGGTAACATAATGATAGACCACTGTTCATGTGAATGGGGTCTGGATGAGAATATCTCTTTTTATAGACATATGTTTGACCTCGGTGATAAGTTTGGCAAACGTAAAGAGCCGACGGTAAATGTAACCATACAGAACACTATCTCAGCAAAGGCATTGGATACATATAACCATGCTTTTGGCAGTACTATTGGCGGTGAGAACACAACTTTCATGCGTAACCTGTGGGCAGATAATACAGGTAGAAACCCGTCAATAGGCTGGGGAGGAGTATTCAACTTTATCAACAATGTTGTTTACAACTGGGTGCATCGCACTGCTGACGGAGGAGAATATTCTACAATGAGTAATTTCATCAATAACTATTATAAACCTGGTCCGCTTACACCTAAGGATTCTCCCGTAGGATATCGCATAGTAAAGAGTGAGAGCCGCAGCCAGAAACTCTTCCCTTACCCACAGTACGGACGCGTATATGCCGTTGGAAATATAATGGAAGGAAATGATGAAGTAACAAAGGATAACTGGAACGGAGGAATACAAGTGGCTGATATAAAGGGTGATGTACCATCTGATGTCTTGGCCCTGATGCGCAGTAACGAACCCTTCCCCATGGCACCAGTGACAATATTGCCAAAGGAACAGACGTTTGACTATGTGCTTGCAAATGTAGGTGCGACACTGCCAACACGTGATATTGTCGATGAGAGAATAGTGGAAGAAGTGAGAACAGGAAAGGCATATTATGTGAAGAAGTTGCCAAAGAAGAATCCGTATGGCGATATGTGGGGACTGAGCCCTAAGTCACAGAAAGAAGATGGTACCTTCAAATATCGCCGTTTGTCTAACGACTCTTACATGTATGGTATCATTACAGACCCAGCACAGATGGGAGGCTATCCAGAATACAAAGGCAAACCATACAAAGACAGTGATATGGACGGTATGCCAGATGAATGGGAGACTGCTCATGGATTGAACCCTAATGACCCCTCAGACGCTAATGCAGACTGCACTGGGGACGGATATACTAATATTGAAAAATATATAAATGGTATTAGTACAACAGAGAAAATAGATTGGACAGACTTAAAGAACAATCATGATACTCTGGCAGGTAAGAAATCTTTGATGGACTAAAAATGTTATGAGTAGAAAACTTTTGATAATAGTTATGACATTGCTCTCTTATACTGTCCATGCTCAGGTGGCATTGGACAGTGAGGGACGTGATGCTCAATAGGTTAACTCCTTAAAGACAAGGTCAGAGAAGATAATACAGGCACTTGCTTTGGAAGATAAGAAGGTTTACGAGAATGTGTTGAATATAGTATGCAACAGATACTTCAAGTTAAACGACATTTATAGGGATTTTCCTGACAAAAATGCTCGTGATGCAGAACTATACAAACATCACTTCGAGTTTGAGGCAGATTTAGCCAATTATCTCAGTGATTCACAAATAGAACAGGTAAAGGATGGTATGACATACGGTGTAGTACCGAAGACCTATGAGGCACATTTAGAGATGATTCCTTCGTTGAGCGAGGAGGAGAAGTTACAGATACTTAATTGGTTGAAGGAAGCTCGGGAATTTGCAATTGATGCAGAGAATGCTAAGGCCAAACATGCATGGTTTGGCAAGTATAAGGGACGCGTCAATAACTGGCTGTCCAAGAGAGGATATAATCTGGACGTAGAGCGCAAAGCATGGTATAAACGTATAGAAGAGAAGAAAAAGAACAAATGAAAATATTAGCCCTTATTCTTACATTTATGGTGTGTGTGGCAGCTATGTCACACACTTTTCCGTTAGATTATAGTACGGTAGGATATCGTCAGTCTTCTGTGTCTTTGCCAGATGCAGATGTTGTTGTATTCGTGAAGTGGCAGCCTGGTGACCAGAGCGCACGCATTCAGAAAGCAATAGACTATGTATCGTCAAAGAAGGTGAACAAAAAGAGCGGTTTGCGTGGTGCGGTACTGTTGGATAAGGGTGAGTTCTCACTGTCAGAACCTTTAAGAATTCATACGGCGGGCGTAGTGTTAAGAGGAAAGGATCGCAATGAGACGGTACTTATTAAGAAAGGGATAGATAGAGGAGCAGTTATTTATATTGAATCGCCAGACATGGAAGAGACGCTGCGTGATACGTTCTCTATTGTCTCACCATGTGTGCCAATAGGTGACATAACCTTCGATATAAATGCTGACGACGCTCTGCATGTCGGAGATATGATAGTCATAGACAGGCCCTCAACGAAGGACTGGATAGCCATGATGGGTTGTAGTGATTTCGGTGGAGGAAAGGATCTCGGATATTGGGGCTGGCATCCAGGTGAGATAGATGTCAGGTGGCATCGCACAGTGACAAAGGTTGAGGGAACAAAGGTGTCGATAGATGCCCCTTTGTCAATGACACTGGATAGCAAATATGGTTCAGCGAGTGTCTTTGGCGGCGTAAACTATAATAGAGTATACAATGCAGGTGTGGAGAATCTGACTATTGAGAGTGACTATGATAAAAGTAACTCTATGGATGAGAATCATGCCTGGGATGGCGTGTATATCAGCAATGCCGTTGATGTTTGGGTAAGAATGGTGAACTTTCGACACCTGGCAGGCTCCGCTGTTGTGACACAACGTTCGGCTGCTCAGGTGACAGTGGAAGATTGTATATCCACCGAGCCCGTGTCAGAAATAGGAGGAAGTCGCAGACGTACCTTTTATTGTATGGGCGAACGATGCCTTTTTCAACGTTGTTATTCAGAGCTGGGAATACATGATTTTTCTACGGGAATGAGTGCTGCGGGGCCAAATGTATTTTCTCAGTGTGAGAGTTATGAATCATTAGGTTATAGTGGTTCTGTGGGTTCGATGTGTACGGGGGTGTTGTTTGATAATGTGAACATAGACGGAAACGATATAAAGTTCTGTAACCAGTATCTTGAAGGCTATGGTATAGGTTGGAATTCCTCTAATAGCACGGTTTATCAGTGTAACGCTGCTGGCATATATGCTGACAGTTTGCCCGACGGTTCTAATAATATAGTATATGGATGTTGGGCACAGTTCAATGGTACAGGTGACTTTAAGGAGTGTAACAATCACGTCAAACCATGGAGTCTCTTTGCTGCTCAACTGGAAAAGAGATTAGGGATAGACGTATCAACATTGTGCAGGACACTGGTAAGGCAAACCAACAGCGTAAGCAACAACCCAACTTATGAGGAAGCACAGAAAATGGTGGAGCTCGCTAGAGTACCCAAGGTTACGTTAAAGAGCTGGATAATAGATAACCAAAACTTTTCTGCCTCTGTATCTGCTGATGGCGCGATAGATGTTGATAAATTACCAGATATACCACGATTACGGAAGAATTTCTCCTGTGGTATTATCATGAGAGATGGTAAACTATTGTTTGAAGGACATCTGTTGACAGGAAAAAGACAGAATACTCCATGGTGGAATGGCCGTGTGCGATATGCTGCTTTCCCGAAGATAGCAGACTGTGTCACCCGTTTTGTTCCAGGAATGGAAGGACAAGGCACCACTACAAGGGTGGACAGTGTAGTAAACCATCTTAAAAATAACAATGTTGTAGTATATAATCAGAATTATGGATTGTGGTATGATCGCAGACGTGATGACCATGAGAGGGTACGCAGACGCGACGGAGACGTGTGGGCGCCGTTTTATGAACAGACTTTTGTAAGAAGCGGAAATGGTAAAGCCTGGGATGGATTAAGCAAGTACGATTTGGGAAAACTGAATCCTTGGTATGTGAGTAGAGTAAAAGACCTGGCTATTAAAGGAGGATGTAATGGATTGATAGTCATTAATCAACATTATTTTCAACATAATATACTGGAAGCAGGAGCACATTGGGTGGACTGTCCGTGGAGACCTGTCAATAACATCAATGGCACATCGTTTCCCGAGCCTGTACCATTCGCAGGAGATAAGCGTGTATGGATGGCGGAGTATTTTTATGATATAGAAAATCCTGCAATGCGAGAACTGCATAGGCAATACATTATAAAGATGCTTGATGCCTTTGCGGACGCTCCAAACATTGTACATTCAATAGGGGAGGAATATACAGGACCATATAGTTTTACTTCTTTTTGGTTACGTACAGTGGGTGAATGGGAAAGAGAGACAGGCAGGAATGTAATGGTATCTTTATCATGCAACAAGGATGTGCAGGATTCGATAATGCAGAATTTAGAACTCCGTAAGGTGGTAGATATAATTAATATAGAGCAGTGGTGGTATGCTCAAAATGGTATATATGCCCCTGAGGGAGGTAAGAACCTTGCACCAAGGCAATATCTTAGACGTATTCGTCCGGGAAAGGTTACATTTGACGAAGTCTATCGATGTGTGAGAGAGTGTCGTGAAGCATACCCTGATAAGGCAATAGTTTACTATGGAGCCAATTATCCACAGTTTGGCTGGGCTGTATTAATGGCTGGTGGTTCGTGTCCAGATATCTCAGTGAGAGATACAGAATTCCTACATGATGTGACAACAATGTCTCCTGCAGATTCTATAGGTGGTATATATACTATGAAGAATAATAAAGGTGACATTTTGGCATATATAATAAAGGATAATACTCCGTTTAGTGTTAAGATAAATACAGGACAATATACAATGTAT
>CALYTD010000102.1 GCA_945486445.1 uncultured Prevotellaceae bacterium | reverse complement strand
GGAAGGCGTACAAAAGGAGTTCAATGAGAAGTATGAACTCTTCCTTGGGCAGCAGTCACAACTCGCGGAAAGCATAAGGCAGAAGCGTCAAGCCGACCTTCAAGCCCTTCTGGAGCGTAACGAGCAGTTCAAAAAAGAGTCAGAGCGCCTGCTGGCACAGGCTGAAAAGGAGGTCATGGCGCCCCTGCATGAGAAGATACGCAACGCCATTGCCAAACTGGGACAGCAAGGCAACTATGCCATCATAGTCAATACCGACAGCGAGGCCTGCCCGTTTATCTCTCCCGCGCTCGCCGTTGACGTGACACCAACCCTTTTAGACCTCACGAAATGACCGCACCCATCGGTGTCTTCGACTCCGGTTATGGCGGTCTCACCATCCTTCAGCAACTGCGGAAGGCACTGCCGGAGCGTGACTTCATATATCTTGGAGACAATGCCCGCGCCCCTTACGGTCCGCGTTCCTTTGATGTTGTCTATGACTTCACCCGTCAGGCGGTGCTGAGGCTGTTTGATATGGGTTGCCACCTTGTAATACTAGGTTGCAATACCGCCTCGGCAAAGGCACTGAGAAGCATACAGCAGAACGATCTACCTATATATAATAAAGAGCGATTCGGCATCACCAGTCCTGCGCAGAAGCCTTGGGGCGGCAATAGGGTGCTCGGAGTGATACGTCCCACGGTAGAGATTATCGGCAGTCTTACCACCTCACGCCATGTGGGAGTGGTGGCAACGGAGGGCACGGTGCGCTCAGAGAGTTACACACTGGAGATTGCCAAGCTCCACCCCGACATCGTTGTGACGGGCCAGCCGTGCCCGCTATGGGCGGCGATAGTAGAGGCCGGAGAGGCGGAGAGCCAGGGAGCAGAGTACTTTGTGCGCAAGCGCATCATGCAACTCTTGGCAAAAGACCCCCTGATAGACACCATCATACTCGGTTGCACGCACTATCCGCTACTGATGAACGCCATCCGCCGTGTCACCCCGGAGGGCATACGCATCGTCTCGCAAGGAGAATACGTGGCAGCATCACTGGCTGACTACCTGCGCCGACACCCCGATATAGACCAGCGTTGCAGCACGAACGGACGCACGGAGTATCTCACCACCGAGTCGCCAGAACGCTTCAAGGAGTGCGCCGCCATGTTCCTCCACGAGGAGGTGGCGGTACGACACATAGACCTCTGACACATACCGTAAGGCGAAAAACCATAACGCCGCACCGGCACATTCGTGTTCCGGTGCGGCGTTGTTCTTTATTCATGCCAAACGATGATATAGAACCGGCTTTGTAGGGACGCACCTTGGTGCGTCCGCCTGTATGGGGAATGCGAGGATTCGGACGCACCAAGGTGCGTCCCTACAAGACGTTGCGATTCAATACGTTACAAAGACTGCCGCAAGCAGGTGCAGATTGCGCGGTAATCAGCACCTGTTAGCATTGTGATTTGCCGCTGATTACGCGGTAGTCAGGTGCTGAACGCTGAGCCAAGGCGTGCGCGGCCTGCCGCGGCGCGCAAGTCCACGCAGCCCCGGAAGACAGGCATCCCCACACGGTAAAGGTGGCATTCAGATGAATTTCTCCATCCATATCATGTCAAACCACTCTCCGAACTTATATCCGCACCTGTGAAAATGCCCCACTTTCACGTAACCCATCTTCTCATGGAACAGCGGGCTCTGTCGTGTCAGGTGACAGTTCTCACCCTCCACCCACGTTATGCTGGCATAAAGGTTCACTATCCCCATCGCCTTCAACCGCCGCTCCAGTTCCCCGTAGAGCGCAGTGCCGACGCCGCCACGGCGGCAGTCCTCACGAATATATATCGACACCTCCACACAGTGGTTATAAGCCGGGCGAGGACGCAGCGTCCCAGCATAAGAATACCCTACAATATCCCCACGCTCGTCAGTAGCCACAAGGTAGGGAAACCTCTCAAGAGTCTTCACGATGCGGTGGCGGAAATCATCAACCGGGGGCACCTCCAACTCAAACGTGATGCCTGTCTTCTCCACGTAAGGAGCGTAAATAGCCAGCAGAGCCGCGGCATCAGCGGCGGTGGCAGAACGTATCTCTATCATAACTGCATGTCTGAAATGACAATGCAAAGTTATCCCTTTTTCCCAAAAACACAAAGGCCACAACAGCAAAAACCACGAAAAACCACGCAAGGAAAAGTTAATACATGCAAAAAACACACGATATGACCTCGCAAAGTTGTTCATGTCAAGCAAACTTCGTACATTTGTAGCACGGCCAAACGGTCCGCGATAGAAAACAAAGAAAAATGAAAAAGACCCTGTTACTAACGCTAACCCTCACACTCTCACTGCCCATTACAGCGCAGACAGAACGCTACGGCACGGAAAAAGACATGCCCCTGTTCTATCAACAATTAAAAAACCAACTGACATACCCATGGTCTTGGCAAAAGAAACGCCACACCATGACCTTCGACCAGTGGCGCACAGAAGCCCGCCGGCAGGTGAAAGCCACCATGCAACAGGCCCCGCCAGCCCCACAGACGTATGACTATGAAGTCGTGGCACGCGAAAAACGCGACGGATACGAAGCACAAAAAATACTCTTCAACATCAACGCCTGGGAGAAAGTAATGGCCTATCTCCTCGTGCCAAACACCAAGAAAGCCCCCGCCCTGCTCATGCTCCACGACCACGGAGCACACTTCTCCATAGGAAAAGAGAAGATGGTGCGACCCTTTGAAGTAGATTCCACGCTGATGGCCGACGCCGATGACTGGGCACAACGATGCTATGACGGCATATATGTAGGCGATGAACTAGCCAAAGCAGGCTATGTGGTACTGTCAATAGACGCACTCTTCTGGGGCGACCGCGGCAGAAAAGAAGGCGTACGCTATGACTCCCAGCAGGCACTGGCAGCAAATATGCTGCAAATGGGCACCTCATGGGCCGCATGGATAACGTGGGACGACGTGCGGGCAGCACAATTCCTGGCCCATCTCCCTATGGTTGACGCAGGCAGGGTAGGCTGTCTCGGATTCTCAATGGGCTCATACCGCTCGTGGATGCTCGCCGCAATGAGCGACGATGTGAAGGCAGCAGCAGCCATATGCTGGATGAATGACACCGAAAACCTTATGACACTAACCAACAACCAGAACAAAGGAGGCTCGGCATACTCAATGCTTATACCCGGAATACGCAACCTTATGGACTATCCACACGTAGCATCACTCGCCTGCCCAAAACCCATGCTGTTCTTCAACGGCGACAAAGACAAACTCTTCCCAGTGCCAGGAGTGCAGAACGCATACCGTGAAATGCGCGAAGTATGGCACGAACAAGGAGCAGACAACAAACTAATAACACGGATATGGCCAGAAAAACACTTCTTCAGCCGCGCCATGCAAGAAGAAGTAAAACACTTCTTCAACAAGCACCTGTATACAAGTAACACAGGACAAAATGCTCGCTTTTGCAATGCACAGTTAGCAAAAAGCAGAAAAATATACGCCAACAACAACATTTAGCACAAAAAAATTTGTCAGAAAAAAAAGAAAACAGTACCTTTGCAAACGTAAAAACGGAATTGGTTCCAGTAAAAGTAGAGTTTTCTATAAAAAACAAAAACAAAAGACCAATGGTAAATTACAAAGAACTCGGCCTTGTAAACACCCGTGAGATGTTCAAGCGCGCCGTTGCTGGCGGATATGCTATCCCAGCATTCAACTTCAATACAATGGAACAGATGCAGGCCATCGTGATGGCTGCAGTAGAGACAAAGTCACCTGTCATAATGCAAGTATCAAAAGGTGCACGCAACTATGCTAACGGCACAATACTTCGTTACATGGCAGAAGGCGCAGTAGCATACGCAAAAGAACTCGGCTGTGAGCACCCGGAAATAGTACTTCACCTCGACCACGGTGACAGTTTCGAACTCTGCAAGAGCTGTATCGACATGGGCTTCTCATCAGTAATGATAGACGGTTCACACCTCCCATACGAAGAAAACGTAGCACTGGCAAAGAAAGTAGTTGACTACGCTCACCAGTATGACGTAACAGTAGAAGCAGAACTCGGCGTACTCGCAGGAGTAGAAGACGAAGTTTGCGCAGCAGAATCACACTACACAAAGCCAGAAGAAGTAATAGACTTCGCAACACGCACAGGCTGTGACTCACTCGCTATATCAATAGGCACATCACACGGAGCACACAAGTTCACACCAGAACAGTGCACACTCGTTAACGGAGTACTCGTTCCGCCACCACTCGCGTTCGACATCCTCGCCGAGATAGAGCAGAAACTCCCAGGATTCCCAATCGTACTCCACGGCTCTTCATCTGTGCCTATGGACGAGGTAAACACCATCAACCAGTTCGGAGGACACCTCGAGGCCGCTATCGGCATACCAGAAGACCAGTTGCGTCAGGCATCCAAGTCTGCCGTTTGCAAGATAAACATTGACTCAGACTCACGTCTCGCAATGACGGCAGCCATCCGCAAGCACCTGGCAGAGCACCCAGGAGACTTCGATCCACGCCAGTATCTCAAGCCGGCACGTGAGAATATGAAGAAGATGTATATCCACAAGATTGTGAATGTACTCGGCTCAGACGGGAAATTAGCAGAATAATTATATCTCATAATATTATAAAGGGGGAAGTACTTAACGTGAGTTACGTCTTCTCCCGTTTTTTATGCCCTTACCCTTAGTGAGGTTTTAGGTCGTAGGTTATGAGGTTTTAGGTTGTAGGTTATGAGGTTTTAGGTTGTAGTTTATGAGGTTTTATGTTGTAGGTTATGAGGTTTTAGGTCGTAGGTTGTGAGGTTTTAGGTTGTTAGTAATTGTTTTTGGTAAGAAGGTTTATAACCCGTGACCCATTGTGTCTGGTGCTTTAGCGCCAGAATCAACCTCAAAAAACAACGAAAATTACAGCAAAAAGAAAAATAATTAATAAAAAACTTGCAGGTTTCAGAAAAAGGTTGTACCTTTGCACCGCAATTAAGAAAATAGTTGCACACCGATAAATACTCTTCAATCGGGCGTTTAGCTCAGCTGGTTCAGAGCATCTGCCTTACAAGCAGAGGGTCGGCGGTTCGAATCCGTCAACGCCCACTACATTCTAATGACAGACGAAGAGTTATGCAATCGGGCGTTTAGCTCAGCTGGTTCAGAGCATCTGCCTTACAAGCAGAGGGTC
>CALYTD010000101.1 GCA_945486445.1 uncultured Prevotellaceae bacterium | reverse complement strand
AGAGATAGACTCCTCTGAGGAAAACGCCAACACAGAGGAACAACCTGCGGCAGACGACCAGGGAGAGACAGCCGAGTCAGAAGCCAGAAAGGCTGACAACGGGCTGTTAGGGTGGCTGAAAGGACGCTACCTCTACCGTAACCCGAAAGACAAACTGTTTGGCGGCGTGTGCTCAGGTCTGGCACAATTCACGGGCATAGGCACGCCATTAGTCTGGCGTCTGGGCACGCTACTCGCCTTATTCCTGTTCTTAGCCATAGGAAGATACATGCATATATCATTTGCATGGATGTTAGTACTGCTGTACATAATACTCTGGATTATCGTCCCCTTGCCCAGAACACCGGAAGACCGACTGCGAATGAGAGGGCAAAACGTCACGCCTGAGACCCTAAACGAGGAGATAATAAACGAATCAAACAAGGCTTTCACCGAAGACGCCGGCAACCGTCACCATGGCAGTGGATGCCTATCGCTATTGCTGAAGTTCATAGTCATAATACTCCTGCTACCCTTATTCATCTTCATAGGCATGGGAATGCTCGTCATAATAGCAATAGTCGTTTCCTTGTTAGGAATGTCAGCCACCATGTTCCCATACCTTGCAACAGGCAGTATGATGTGGTTTCCAGACTACCTGAGCAGCCACGGCGGCACAATCATAACCGGAGTAATCGCCATATTTACCTTTATAGGCATTCCCCTATACTGCATTACAAGGGCACTGCGCGGCAACAGCAAGCCAATGTCAGCCAAACTGGTCGCAACCTGCATCCTGTTGTGGATTCTAAGCATCGTGTTGGCGATAGTATCAGTTACAAGTACCCTTATGACTGCACATGAAGCAAGACATAATAACAGGCACGACACATACATAATAAACCACACCGACAAAGACAGTACAACCCAAGAACCACTGCCAACAGACACATTAGCTGTAGATACGATAGGATTTTAGGTGGGAGGTTGTTGGGTTTGAGGTGGGAGGTCAATGCGTCCAAAACCCAAAACCTCTAACATCAACCAACCCAAAACCTCCAAACCAACAACCTAAAACCTCCAAATAAATAACCCAAAAACCTCAAAAAGAACTATGAACAAGAAACTTACACGCTCCAACAACAAGCAACTGGCAGGCGTATGCGCCGGCATTGCAGAGTATTTAGACGTTGATCCCACGATAATAAGAGCGCTATGGGCGTTTATATCCATATTCTTCTGGCTGTTACCCGGCATAATCCTCTACGTGGTATTGGCCATAATAATACCCGCAAAAGAATAACGCCCACACAAAAAGACACCGTTATGCGACAGATTACCTACATACTTGCCATGGCACTCATGGCCGTTTCCACCCTGACAGCAACGGCGGAAGCGAAGAAAGAGAACAAGAAAAAGCACACCGTGACACTCTACGGCCAAGTGTATGACAGCTTCACACAAGGCAAGGTGAAGGCCCTTGTCACACTGATGAACACCGATTCCACCGTGGTTGACACCGTAACGTGCTGGACACACGAACGAAGCACAATATCAACATACAGTCTTAAAGTGCCAAGAGAGGAAAAAGCATACATCATAAAGACCACGGCAGAGGGCTATGACGATACATATACCGACTTCGCCATCACCAAATTAGGGCGCAACAACTGGATAGAAGTGCCGGAGATACTGATGAAACGCAAGCAGAATGACGTGTATAAAGACGTTGATTTGGAAGGTGTGGTGGTGAAAGGAACACGCATTCAGGTGGCATACAAGGGCGACACGATAGTCTATGACGCCTCAGCCTTCAACTTACCAGAAGGATCTATGCTCGATGGGCTTATCCGTCAGCTGCCCGGAGCGGAACTAAAAGATAACGGAGACATATATATCAACGGTAAAAAGATAGACTATCTCACCCTGAACGGCAAGGATTTCTTCAAGGGAGAGAACAAAGTCATGCTGGAAAACCTGCCCTACTTCACCGTGAAAAACCTCAAAGTGTTCTACAAACAGACAGAGAAAGACAAGATGTTGGGTACAAACATGGATGAGCAGGAATACATAATGGACGTCACTTTGAAGCGGGAATACGCACGAGGATATATGGCTAACGCCGAGGCGGGCATGGGTTCGGAGGACAGATGGATGGCAAGGGCCTTCGGACTGTATTACGATGACCACACAAGGTTGTCGCTATTCGGCAGCGCCAACAACGTGAACGAAACCCGAACACCTGGTGGTGACGGCAACTGGGACCCCCAAAAGGTGAGTAACGGCATAAAGACTACAAAGCAGGTGGGCATGAATCTCGCGACAGAGGACAAGGGAAAGAACATCAGAGAGAACCTGAGCGCAAAGGTAACATGGGAAGATACCGACAATGAAATTAGGAATTTCTCCGAGAATTTCGCCGCAGGTGGAAGTATATTCAGCGGCAGTAGTTATAAGAATGACAACAAGAACTACAACGTTTCGTTAAACAACAACCTGTATTGTGATAAACTTAAGTTAGGTAGTTATACCTCTTTATATTACAGTAACAACAAGAGTATGACGGAATCAGGGGACTCTACCTACAGCACTTCCCTCACAAACCGCAACAGAGGCATGAACATGAACCGCTCAAAGTATATCAACCTGAATCAAAGTACATGGTGGGCATACAAGTTTGAGTCAGGAGACGTATTGCAGTTCATTGCTAACGGCAGTTATACCAACTACAAGCCCGTTGAGAGTTTTGCTAATGATAAGACGTACTACGCCACTTCACAGACAGAGGAGAAACGCAACAGGTACTACGACAGCCACTCCAACAGTTACCATTTTAACACGGAGGGTCTTTACGCCTTTCAGTTTCCTGGCAACTGGATGGTGATAGGAACAGCTGAATATATACAGAATTACAACAGCAACCATTACAATATGTTCAACCTTGAGCGTCTGCCTGATTCCGACCTTGATGCGCTTGGCTGGTTGCCATCTACTCATGAGGACATGATGAGGGCGTTTGACCGTGATAACAGTCGCTCTTACAACACGATGCAACGCGGTCTTAAAGGTGCGATTCACATACAGACACGCAGTGACAAGATGCGCTTCGCCCTCGACCTGCCATATAATCACTACACGGAGCGAATGAACTACCACGGTAATATGCTTGACACCGTGGCCCGAAGGTCATGGAACGAGTTTTTGCCTGTGTTCTCTTTCCGCACTTATGGCAAGACGAATACGCCGGTAGAAGTATATTATGACACGAGAATCTCACAGCCTTCGTTTGCTGACCTTATGCCATTGCACGACACTTCCAACCCGTTGTCAAAGACAATAGCCAATCCTGACCTACGGAGTACTATCAGGCACAACCTGAATGGTAAGGTATCATTCAAGAATGATTCGCTCGGCAGCAACATTTATATAGGTTACAGTGCTGCCATAATACGCAATGCAGTGGGCAACCGCACTACCTACGACGCTTCAACGGGTGCATACACCCGCATGAAGGATAACGTGAGCGGCAACTGGAACGGCTACTTAGACGCCGGATGGCAGCGTCCCTTAGATGCGAAAAAGCGTTTCCGCATGGACCTTTACGGCAAGGTGAGATATGAGAGGAACGTGGATTTTGCCATGCAGACGGTGGTGGCAGACGACGGTGGCAATGGCTTGCTCGCAGAATCGCCAATCTCTAAGGTTGACAACGTGAACCTCGTGGCATATTCAAGGTTCACATATAAGCAGGGAGACCTTTCTGCTGGCATACAGGGAAGGATTACTTCTACCCATACAAGGGGGCGTTTAGACATAGTGAAGAGCATTGACGTAAACGACATACAGTACGGTGCTGACCTCACCTACACCATTCCTACGGTGAAAATCACCGTCTCTACCGACATCAATATGTTCTCACGCCGTGGCTACGAGAGCAGCATGATGAACACAGACGAACTGGTATGGAACGCACAACTGTCACGACCGTTCTTCAAAGGGGCACTGACGGCGAAGGTGCAGGCATACGACCTGCTGGCGCAAATCAGTTCTAAGCGTTACTATGTGAACGCACAGGGAAGCACGGAGACATGGTATAACTACATACCGAGGTACGTGATGTTCAGCCTTGCGTATAAGTTTACAAAAAAACCGAAGAAGAATTGAGGGAATTAAAAATTATGATTACATCATGCGGTGCAACCGGCATCGTCATGTCCGGGCACCGGCCGGGGGAATAAACCGCCCTTGTAGGGACGCCCCTTGGTGCGTCCGCCGATACCGTCAATGCGTATTTTTCGGACGCACCGAGGTGCGTCCCTACATGGAGGCGAACCATTCCCGGCAGCAGGCAGGGCATACCGCAAAACGAACGGGTGCTGATTGCGATGTAATCAGCACCCGGTTACCGTATAATCAGCACTTGATTGCGGTGTAATCTGCGCCATTTTACGACGCTCCTCACACACTATCCGAGAACACCCTGTGACTCAATGTATTACAAGCGTCACTCTTTCCCTGCATTTTACATATTCAAGACAAAGCCTTTTCAAGGCTTTTTTCGTGCCGGGAAAGGTGCAGTGAAGATTATTTATTCATCATTTCCGCTACACCTTTCCATCTTCAAACTTCCGGACACGGGCTGTATTCCAACTTCAAACAGCACCAGTTGTTTTCCGTCTTGCGCGAAATCTCATGCAGGCCCAGCCGCTGCGCCTCCGCGATGAGCATCGGGGCATCCTCCTCATAGAATCCGCTGAGGATGAGAACGCCCCCATGAGCCATCACACTCTGGAAGTGGCTGAGGTCGGCAAGGAGTATGTTGCGGTTGATGTTAGCCATCACCACGTCAAAGATACCTTCCACATGAGACAACACACTGGAGTCGCCTAACAACACCTCCATACGGTCCTCCACCCCATTAAGGCGGGCATTGTGCATGGAGTTGTCAGCACTCCACTCGTCAATATCATATCCTACCGCTGCCTCTGCACCGCATCTGAGGGCCGTAATGGCAAGGATACCCGTGCCACAACCACAGTCAAGCACCCTACGGCCCTGCAAAGGAGTTTCGAGAAGCGTAGCCACCACCATGCGAGTGGTCTCATGCGTACCAGTGCCGAAGGCGTTGCTGGCATGTATGCCGATGTTGACAGGCGTAGAAAACTGCTCACTGTCAACCGTGTTGCGCGCGTCATAGATAGTCACCTTGCCCGACACTACGATGGGATCAAAGCCCTGTTCC
>CALYTD010000100.1 GCA_945486445.1 uncultured Prevotellaceae bacterium | reverse complement strand
GTGGCAAAAAAGGTTCGGGGTGGCAATAATACGGTGTGCATGACGCTGTGGCCGGGGACAAGATAAGGGGACACCAGGCCAGCATACAGTGAAAGTAAAACAGAAATAAAGGAAAAAGACGCAAAAGTTTGGCCCGGTAAGTTTTTTTTATTACTTTTGCAAAGAATTAGGACGGCAGTGTTCTGGCTCTATCGCTGGCACCGCAACAGGTGCGAGAGGAAAGTCCGGGCAGCACAGGGTGCTCCACTTGCGAAACTACAAGCTACTGGCGACAGTAGGTGTAAGGCAGAAGAAAACAACCGCCTCCCGCAACGGAGGCAAGGGTGAGAAGGTGGTGTAAGAGACCACCAGCCGGCCGGTGACGGACGGGCTGTGCCTGCTGGAGGCTGCAAGTTCAAGTAAACCATCGTCATGACAGGGCTACCCGCCCGACAGGTTACACCTCACGATGGAGGGTAGAACGCTAAGCCGAAAGGCTAAACCCGCATGGTGACATACGGGGTAGATAAATGATAGGGCACCACATACACCACAAAAGGGGTATGGGGACACAGAACCCGGCTTATAGGGGCACTGCCTTCCTTTTTCTTTTTTTATAACAATGAGAATCAAAGACCTGACAACCACCTCCAAACTATTCTTTCAGGCCCTATGGGCCGACATCTCACAGAAACGAGTACTCGACACGGCAAGCAGCCTAACATACTCTTCACTGCTTGCTATAGTGCCGATAATGGCGGTTGTATTTGCAATAGCAAGGGGATTCGGATACTCCATATACATAGAAAAATGGTTCACAAGCACACTGGCCTCACAACCAGAAGTGGCTGAAATACTGATAGATTTTGCAAACTCTTACCTGAGACACACACAGAAAGGCGTGTTTCTCGGCATAGGATTGCTGTTCATGTTGTGGACAGTGCTGATGCTTATATCAAACATTGAGAAAGCATTTAACGACATCTGGCAGGTAAAACGACAGCGCAGCATATTCCGCACCATAACAGACTACATGGCACTATTGTTCCTTATACCAATAGTAATAGTGGTAAGCACAGGTCTGTCAATATGGGTGGCTGCAATAAACCACCAAGTACACGACGTCATTGTGATAGGACCGATGATGGCACTGCTGCTGGAACTGTCACCATACGTCATACTATCCACCGCATTCACTGCCCTTTACCTCTTCATGCCCAACACAAAAGTGAAACTGCGGTCAGCAATTATACCGGGAATTATAGCAGGCGTATCAATGCAACTGTTCCAACTGGTGTATATAAACTCACAGATATGGATTTCAAACTATAACGCCATATACGGTTCCTTCGCCATATTACCCTTCTTTCTGCTGTGGATGCAGACATCATGGATAATATGTCTCGTTGGCGCAGAGATTTCATACTGCCGACAAAACGCCGAGGACTTTCTGTGCATAAGACCTCAGGAAGCCAGTTTCAACTCACGTGTGGAGGTGTCATGGCGCATAATGACACAGGTAGAAGAACGTTTCACGGCGGGAGAAAAGGCTCCTACGGCCATGGAAATAAAAAAACGCACGGGGCTACCCATGCGTTATATAAATGCTTTGTTATATGACCTGCAACGCATACACTTCCTTGCAGAAGTAGTACACGATGAGAAAGGCGAAACCGCACAGTATCTTCCAGCGGAAGACATGAGAAAACTTACAAGGGAAGTGCTGGTGGAACGCCTCGCAAATTTGGGAGAAAAACTGTAAGACCTTAATACATTCTGCCGACAACACGATAGACGAAAGAAGCCGGAAGCAACTTGTTCAAGAAGAGAAACAGATGATACATAGCCCCCACCGTGCCAAAAGCGCTGGGGCGTGAGGCCTCAGCCATAGAGAAAAGTTTACGCGCCATGCGCTCAGGAGATATGCCATTGCGCTCGTCACGCTCCATAGTTCTGATGGCCTTATCCATATTTCTATATACGTCAGAGCCTATATCGCTCTTACATCGGGAATCGGTAAAACCGGTCTTTACATCACCCGGCAACAGACAACTGACACTTATACCAAACGGACGGACCTCATTGCGCAAGGCCATAGCAAGTCCATTGACAGCAAACTTGGACGCAGAATAGAACGGCTGGAACGGTATGGAGAACACAGCAGCAAGACTGCTGACAAAGATTATACGCCCCGCACGTGCCTGACGCATATATGGCAGCACGACCTGAGTGATATTCACCGCTCCGAAAAAGTTAACTTCCATCTGGCGGTGTGCCTCATCAGAGGAGGTAAACTCCACCGGACCAGAAATACCCATGCCCGCATTGCTTATCATTACGTCTATATGGCCAGCCTCATCAATAACCCTTGCCACTGCCATGCGACAATCATCTGCACGTATAACGTCACAGTCAATGTGGGTTATGCCATCAACATCAGAACCATGACGTGACAGTTCATAGACCTTATAGCCGCGTGCGGCGAACAATGCGGCCGTGGCTTTGCCTATACCGGAACTTCCGCCGGTGATAATCAGTGTCTTTTTATTCATTGGTTATAGTAATTTCTTCCTTTTATAATAATAATACCAGTAGGTACCAAAGTATGTTTTACGGGTTGATGCATCACGAAGGACGGGGGACTTCTGCGACCGCATGACAGCAAGGAAGTCAGCATAATCAGCCACAAGAGACTGAGACATAAGCGTATCCCTTACCTTATATTTCTCACAATACAGCACATAGGCCTCAGCATAGTGCGTGGGTAACGAGTCACCAATAGCATAATAACGTGGAAGAGCCTTGACAAACGAAGGCAAATCACGCTCAAGCAGATAGGAACAGAGCAAATAATCCTTAGCAACAGGGTTGACAGTGCCACGTCGCAACTCACGCTCCAGGAAAGTAACAAATGGTTCTGACGCGTCTCTGGGTACAACTCCTACAGTTTTCCATAACAAACGGTCATCACCCAAGAGAAAGATGACAGACTGGTCAGGCCGAGGCGAAAGGGAACTGGCACCTCCCATCACGTCATAAGCAAAGAGACGGTTACCAAGGTTGCCTGTATTTGCAAGGGCAAGGGCACGAAGCATGGTAAGAGAAGAATCGTTGTCATACTGAGGAAAACCTGTATCAAGAGCCTTATCCCATTGTCCTTCACGACAAAAACGCTCCACCGCAAGACGGGTATGGAGTGTACGGTCAGTGTTACCCATTGAATATGTTAGAATCATCATGCATACTAACAGCAGAACATTGGTCCACCACGGGTGTGAAAGGAAAGAAGTGCCACGCAATGGGGTGAGAAACGCCTGATAATGCCTTATCTGCCGCACTACAAAAAAATACACAAAAAGAAGTAACGGCGACACTATGAGCCACGAAGAAGAAGTGTAAACACTGCCGCCAGATACTCTTACCGCCGTCAACAAGCCGAGAAGCAGGAACGAAGGGAAGAACACCAACGAGAAAGCACGTTGTGGTAAGCGTGTGAACATACCAACAAGGAACGCTATAAGCGAGAGAAGCAGCGTTATAATTGCTACTCCTACACCTCGATGATAGTGTGTCTGCCCCTTTGCCCACACATTCTGCGTCATGGCAAGAAGGTCACCCTGGAACGTGAAGACGTATGAAACGACGAAAATTACAAAAATGATAGCACACACTACCCGTACAGTAGTGGTGCTATCTTTTGGCCCATTTACCATTGTTATGATCTTATTTGGATGGTTAGTTCTTACGGAGAACCACAGCAGAACGTGCTGGTAGGTACAACTTCAACCACTCCTTCTTGTCTCCTACATACAAAGGATCGTAGTTGGTGAGGTGTATAACTGAATCATCAGCAAGACCATTGCCACCAAACTCAACGGCATCCGTATTGAGAACGACATCATACGCCCCCGTAGGAACAAGGAATCCATAGTCTGTAAAGGAACGTGTAGGCGAGAAGTTGAACACAAACACAAGGTCACCACGCATAAATGCCAGCACCTGATCACCGTCATTGTGCCATATTTCCTGCACTGGAGTCTTGTTAAAGTTCTTCTGGCTCTTAATAACTTCAAGCATCTTGCGGTCGAAATCGCCAAGGTAGTGATAGCAAAGTTCCTTGTTATCAACAAGATTCCACTGCCTGCGAGCGTATTTATAACTCCATCCGTTACCTTCACGAGGGAAGTCTATCCATTCAGGATGACCAAACTCGTTGCCCATGAAGTTGAGATAGCCTCCGTTTATGCTTGCAGCCGTGACAAGCCTTATCATCTTATGCAGCGCAATACCTCTGTGAACGACGCCGTTTTCATCGCCCTTCTTGAAGTGCCAGTACATATCTGCGTCTATAAGGCGGAATATAATGGTCTTGTCTCCGACCAAAGCCTGGTCGTGACTCTCGCAATATGATACCGTCTTTTCATCTGAACGCCGGTTTTTCACTTCCCAAAAGATGCTTGAAGGCTTCCAATCCTCATCGCGAACTTCCTTTATTGTCTTTATCCAATAGTCTGGAATACCCATTGCGAGACGGTAATCAAAGCCGTAACCACCATCTTGGAACTTGGCGGCGAGGCCCGGCATACCTGACATATCCTCTGCTATCGTGATGGCATTTTTATTTACCTCATGTATAACTTGGTTGGCAAGGGTGAGGTAACAGATAGCGTTGTCATCCTGTCCTCCATTGAAGTAGTCACCATAACCGCCGAAATCCACTCCAAGACCATGGTTATAATAGAGCATTGAGGTTACGCCGTCAAAGCGGAAACCATCAAAATGGAACTCCTCCAACCAGTACTTACAGTTGGAAAGGAGGAAATGCATGACGTTATCCTTGCCATAATCGAAGCAAAGGCTGTCCCACTGGTTATGCTCTCTGCGGTCACCTGGGTAGAAATATTGGTTTGGATCTCCTGCAAGGTTGCCCAATCCCTCGTTCTCGTTCTTCACGGCGTGAGAGTGAACAAGGTCCATTATCACCGCTATGCCGTTCTGATGAGCCGTGTCTATGAGTTCTTTCAACTCCTCCGGGGTACCAAATCGGCTTGATGAAGCGAAGAAAGAACTGACATGATAGCCGAAGGAGCCGTAGTAAGGGTGCTCTTGTATCGCCATAATCTGTATGCAGTTGTATCCTGCTTTAATTACTCTCGGCAGCACATTTTCCTTAAACTCGGTGTATGTTCCTACCTTCTCGGCATCTTGTCCCATACCGATGTGGCACTCATATATGAGCAATGGTGCGGTATTTGGTTTAAAAGTCTTCTTCTTCCAGACGTAAGTTTTCTCTGGTTCCCACACCTGTGCAGAGAATAGTTTGGTGCTTTC